>CAZTDF010000050.1:0-22824 GCA_964612465.1 uncultured Pirellulales bacterium | reverse complement strand
AAGGACGCCGTCTCATGGAGATTATTCCGGAATTAGCCCGCCCTTTTGCGTTTAGATTCGTATAATGTAAAACAAATAGAATACAGAATACAGGAGACAGAACACAGAATTCAGAATCACGCAGAACGAAACAATACAGTTTAGCCCGCACTACTGGTGCCGGGTCGAAAAATGAAGCAAAAATTGAACTAAAAATGCAAAAAAAAGGCAAAAAAGAGAGTAAATCCGGTGTTTTTTCGTGGTTAATTTGAAAAAACAAAGCCAATTTGCGAATGGCCAAAATAAGCATAAGTATCTATATGAAAGGTGATTATGAGGATTTTTGTGGTTTTGGGCGGCGAAAAAACAAACCCAATTCAAAGCCAAACAAACCCAATTATATTTAGCCCCCAGTTTTTCTGGGGGTTGAAAGACCAATTTGAAAAAACAAACCCAATTTATGAAAGGACGAAATGACGTTAAGTCAATATTAACAATGTGTTATGGAGATTTTGATGGGCTGAGGCAGCGAAAAAACAAACCCAATTCAAAGCCAATTTTAGCCCCCACTGCTGGGGGTTGAGAAACAAGCTTGTTCTGAGCGGACTCGAATAGGTTAATTTAGTGCGAGAAAGAATCAGGCCAAGTCAGCCTCATCGCAAAGAGATGGGGATGGTTTTCCTTAGCTATACCATTCTTGACAGCCCGGCCCCGAACGCCTAAAGTGGCGGCAATGGCAAAGAAACTCTACATAATCGACGGCCACGCGCATATTTACGCGGCCTATTACGCCCCGATGGGCGGGCAGTTGACCGGCCCATCCGGCGAGCCGACTAAGGCGGCCTATATCTTCACGATGGCCATCCTGGGGTTAATCCAGAAACGCAAGCCGGAAATGCTGGTCGTAGCGCTGGACAGCAAGGCGCCGACCTTCAGGAAGGAGATGTACGCCGAGTACAAGGCGAACCGCAAGGAAATGCCCGAAGACCTGCCGGGGCAGATCGACCGGATCGAGCAGATTTTAGAGGCGATGAATATCCCCATGCTCCGCCTGGACGGCTTCGAAGCGGACGATATCATCGGCACGCTGGCTAAAAAGGCCGGTGCAGACGGTTACGAATGCCTGATATGCTCGAAAGACAAAGACCTGCTGCAGTTGATAGACGAGCACATCAGCACGCTCGATATCAAGACCGATACGCTTACCGATGTCAAGGCGATGTTCGAGAGAATGGGGATCAGGCCCGAGCAGTTTATCGACTGCCTGGCTTTGCAGGGTGACACATCGGACAACGTGCCGGGCGTGCCGGACGTCGGGCCTAAAACTGCGCTCGGATGGATACAGAAGTACGGCTCGCTCGAAAACCTCTACGAGCACGTCGATGAAATCAAGGGCAAGCGGGGCGACAACCTCCGCAGGTTCAAAGAGCAGGCTGAATTGAGCAAGAAGTTAGTGACAATCGACTGCAATGTCCCGGTGGACGTCGATTACGATAATTTTGCGCTTAGCAAATACAACGAAGCGAAACTAAAGAAAATCTTCACCGAGTTGGGTTTCAATCGCCTGCTCGCGCAGTTGGGCATGACGGCCGAATCCTCGCCCGCCGAGACGACGGCAACCGAGGGGCCCACCTTGACGAAGACGGCCGATCACGAATATCAGCTTGTAGATACTCAGGAGAAGTTCGAGAAATTTTTTAACAAGCTGAAAAAGCAGAAACTCTTCGCGATAGACACTGAGACGACATCGATCCACGCGATGCGGGCCGAGCTGGTCGGCATGAGTTTTTCGTGGCAGCAGGGTCGAGGATTTTATCTTCCTATCAAAGTGCCGCTCGGCTCGAAACATCTGGAAATCGAAGCGGTCCGGCAGAAACTCGCGCCGATACTCGCGGATGAAAGCGTTAAAAAAATCGGGCAGAACATAAAGTACGATATGCTCGTTCTGCGAAACGCACAAATGCCGATAAAAGGGGTACACTTCGATACGATGGTGGCGTCGTATTGCCTTGACCCGGGTCGCAGCCATTCGATGAACAACATGGCGGCCGATTTCCTGAGTCACGAGTGCATTCCGATATCATCGCTTATCGGCAAGGGCAAAAATCAGCTCACGTTCGATATGGTCGATACGGCTGCTGCGTGCGAATATGCCGCCGAGGACGCGGATGTCACCTGGCAGCTTTATTTATATCTGAAAGGGCGCCTTGAAAAAGAGCCGCTGATTAAGAAACTTTTCGAGGAGGTGGAAATGCCGCTGGTGCCTGTTCTGGCGACGATGGAATATACCGGCGTTTCGCTCGATACGAAGGTGCTGCGAAAGATGTCAGGCGAGATTTCCGAGACGCTCAAATCCGTCACCGAACAGATTTACGAGCAGACCGGAACGGTTTTCAATCTCGATTCGCCGAAGCAGCTCGGCGAGGTTCTCTTCGACAAGCTCGGCCTGGTGCCGGTTCGAGGCCGCAGCACCGACGCCGGCGTGCTCGAACAGCTTTCCGACCAGCATCCGGCAATCGAACAGATTCTGCAGTACCGCGGTTTGAGCAAGCTGCAAAATACATACGTCGACAAACTGGGCTTGCTGATCAATCCGCGAACGGGGCGGGTTCATGCTTCGTTCAATCAGACCATTACCGCGACCGGCCGACTCAGCTCCAGCAATCCGAATCTGCAGAATATTCCGATCCGCACCGAGCTGGGCAGCAAAGTCCGCTCGGCGTTTGTGCCGGGCAGGAAAAACGATTGCATCCTGAGCGCGGATTATTCGCAGATCGAGCTTCGCCTGCTTGCGCATTTTTCGAAAGACGAGGCCCTGCTGGAGGCGTTTGCCGCGGACCGTGATATACACAGCTTCGTCGCTTCACAGATTTTCGGTGTGCCGATCGAGGAGGTCACGAGCGAGATGCGGTCGCGATCGAAAGCGGTCAACTTCGGCATCATTTACGGCCAGGGGGCGTTCGGGCTTTCGCGCTCGATCGGGATAGGGCGGGCCGAGGCGAAGACGTTTATTGACGATTATTTTGCCCGCTATAGCATGATTCGGAAATTTATGGACGATTGCATCGCTCGCGCCAGGCAGACCGGCTACGCCGAGACAATTCTGAGCCGCCGACGAAAAATCCAGAACCTCAACAGCAAGAACGGTAACAAACGCTCTCAGGCCGAACGCCTCGCCGTCAATACAGTGGTTCAAGGCTCAGCAGCTGACCTGATTAAAGTCGCGATGATCGCAATTCAGCGTAAAATTGACGCCGAGAATCTGCCTGTCTCCATGCTGCTGCAAATCCACGACGAGCTGTTATTCGAGCTGCCCACCGCCGAAGCCGACAGGCACGCCAAATGGATCGCCGAGCAAATGACCGGCGCCATAAAGCTCGACGTCCCGCTCAAAGTCGATGTCAACCACGGCCCAACCTGGCTCAGCGGCAAATAGATGCACAACCCAATCGTTCGCTCGAAAGGTAAACGATATTCTGCTGAAAGGGGACGATAAAATATTTTCAGGTCTCGTCAATGATCCCTTTTAATATCTCTGCAATGTGCCTGACCGTGTACGTACCAATCTGGCAATTAAAAATTGCCGCAATGGCTCAGTTAGGATGGAAGAGGCATCTGATAGCACGAAATCGACATATTTTTTCTTGACAGGGAGATAGTCTTTGCTATAACATTCTACAGTAATTCTGGCAGGCTAAGGGCTTTGTATGAGGAGCAAAATATTTCAAGCATGAGGTATGGTCAGAGGCCGATTAAATATCCGGGTATTAAAAATTTTACGGCTGGATTTTGTTCCGAGGAATGCAAGCTAGCGAGAGAAAAAAAGCAGTATGAATAGGTATAATGATTAATGGGCAATCATTTACAAAGGAGATGGAAAATGACAAATTTGCATAACACTTTATTCGGTGAGGCCATATCGGTGCTGCTCTGCTGGGTCGTGCTAACGGGTAGCTTGCCGATCCAACAGTTGAGTGCGGCGAATGTCCAACAGGATTCCTCGTCACCTTTTCTACCAGTCACAACTAACTTTGAGTACGACGGCAGCGGCAACGTTGTCGCCCGAGTTGACGGCAATGGTGAACGGACGGAGTATGAATATGACAAGGTCAGCAGATTAAAGAGCATCGACTATCCAGGTGGAGGTGGGCCGGAAGTGCGCTTCACCTACGACGGTAACGGCAATCTCACCAGCATGACCGATTGGACAGGGACAACTCGCTATGCCTATGATGACTTGGACCGGCTCACCGCTGTCGATTACCCGGACGGCAACGTCATCATATACGGCTACGACCTCGTAGGGAATATCGCCTGGGTAGCATGCGGTATGCGCATTCAAGAAGGCGTGGAATGCAAGTATGCTCCAATTGAAGAAATTGGTCTGTGTGCATATCATTTTGTTAGCTATGAATATGATCCTGACAATCGCATTAGCAGTGTCACAGATGGTCTGTTCAGTAAAACGACTTCTTATGCTTACGACGAAGCAGGAAATCTTACCCGGTGCGATTTGCCGAATGGTTGCTACACGCGCTATGGTTACGACGATGATGGTCGTCTCATAGCGATAGAACACTGCAACGCCAGTAGCGAGCTTATAGCAAAATACGAGTACACACTCAACAACATCGGCAACCGTATTCAGATGGTGGAGACCACACCTGACGGCTCGAAGAAGATAACTGATTACACCTACGATGTGCTCGACCGACTCGATACAGTTAGCTACCCCGACGGGCGTACTGTGGATTATGACTTTGACAGCTTCGGCAATCGAACAAAAATGAAGGAATTTCGCGGCAACACTATGACTGTCACAGAATACTTTTATGATTCCGACAGCCGTCTGCTGTACACGAAAGTCAACGGTATCGAAGACGAGCAATTTTCCTATGATGCCATTGGTAATCTAATCAGACGCACTGGTCCAGACGAAAACAAGCAGACCGTTTATACTTACGACCATGAGAACCGCCTTGTGGGCTATAACGACGGCAACAATAATATTACGTACACATACGATGGCCTGGGCAATCGTGTGGCCAAGACCGTGAACGGACAGAGGATCGGATTTCTAAATGATATTAATCGCCGCTATGTGGAGGCCATTGCCGAACTGGACGCTTCCGGCGAGCCCACGCGCATGCGTATCTGGGGCAACGACCTCGTTAGCGTTCGAGGGCATTACGTGGGTACACTCCACTATTACCTGCATGAATCGCCAGCCGGTAGCGTGTCTCGTGTTTTGAATCCTGCCGGACAGACTGTCAACAGCTATGAATATGACGCCTTTGGCACGCCGACAAATGAAACGGAAGGTGTTGACAATGACTATCAATTCCACGGCGAAGTTCAGGAAGAAGAGACAGGTCTACTCTTCTTAAGAGCTCGCTACTACGATCCGAGTAAGGGTAGATTTCTAAGTAAAGATCCAATAGCTGGAAATCTTGTTATACCTGAGACACATAATCTGTATAGTTTTGTGCAGAACGATCCAATTAACTACAGCGATCCAAGTGGACTTTATCACAACGAACGTTTTAGTCTAATTCCTGAGAAGCAACCAAAGGTTTTAGAACAAGAGGAAATCTATAATCGAAGAATTGGAACACCAGAATACAATCCAAACATTGACACATCAATCTCTATTCCCATTGGTCCTTTTAGTGTTGGAATCAGTGAGGAAGGTGTAAGCCTAGGGCTTGGCCCAATTAGTATCTCGACATATGGACCAATTCTTGACCGTCCGGACAAAGGGCCAATTGAGGAGGGTATAAAGCTTGGTTTTTCTAGTTCTCGTCTGAAGTTACAGTTAGGTGAGTGGCCGATTCTTGTACAATACAGGAGGCTCCAGACTTCTAAGGAATATAAGAAAGCTGTTCGTGATTTTCTTAAACGTGACGATGATGACAGCAAGGGAGGTATAGGAGGCCCACCTGATGATGGCGGGGGAGGCGGTGGTGGGCCAAATATTACTAGAGCAGATACATATGATGGTATTGTTCTTCCATCCGGAATAGGTGTAAATAGTTCTCGGCTCGGTGGTGTCGATCTCAATCAGACAGCAGAAGTTTTTGCAGAGATAGATGATATTAAAGGCGTAGCGTATGATCCCGTCACAGGCCAATTGGTCATTTATGGGCAAGAAAATACTACACTGCCGCCGATGAATTTTGATGATTTCGTCGTAGCAGCACGAGCCATCCTTCGTGGATTCGATCCGGTGGTCAGCATTGATCCGCCCGAGGTAACATGCATTGATGGGCAAGGCAATGAGAGGTTATGTCACTCTGTTCGATACGGTCCTTATGTTTCGGACAATACCGAACCAGAGGACCTGTCATCCGGCACGCATTTCGGCTGGGTAATGTTCGAAGCTGATCGGCTTTCCAAGTGCCTTGCCCTCGGAAAGGATAATGTAACGCTTGAAGATATTACGTGCGGTGTGCCCGGCTACAAGAGCCTGGTTCAACGCGGCAGGGAGTCGGAAGATTTTACAGAAGGTGAAACGTCAATACGTTTCTGGTTCCAGCCTGAGGCTATAAAGGTCGTGCCTTCTCCCGACGGCAAGTCGATGATGTTCGCCGAGGCAGGGATAGAACTTTTAACCGAAACCAACTATCTCTCCGGTGGTCAGGATAGCGGCGATCCGAAGGCCGAGGCGTTTGCAGCTCATTTCAACGAACACTTTGACGAATTCGCTACAGAATTTCCGGTTTTTCAAGACCTCCGACAGCTTACCAAAATCGTGGGAATTGTGAAATGGATCGTGGAGAATAATATCCCCATCGATCTGTCCATGATCGAGAACTACAAAACCGCCGCATGGGACACTCCTATGGTAACACCCGTGACAAGCGTCACCGAAACCTGGACAGAATACTTCCCTGACTATACGTATACACGCACGTTGACTCTAACAGGTGGCGTAAGCTTTGAACATGAAATTGAAGTGGCTCCACCATCTTTCGGTTCCGAAAGCATCGTTCTATCCGGCAGGACAAACGAAACGGATATTTCATGGACGGTTAAGACCGCCGAAACAGAATACAAAGCCGTTGCAGTTTCACTGGAAGGTCAGCCGATGGATGGCAGCTTTACCTGGTCGGATACGGACCTTGTGGCTAAGGTCAACGGTACCGTACCGTTGGCTTTGACACGTCATTACGATTCGTTCAACATCGAACAAGGTCCCTTTGGATGGGGCTGGAGCGCCATGCCGTACCAGCTTGAGTATAAGGGTGCTGAAAGTGGATTTTACTTCGAAACAAATGAGCAAGAAGGTTACGACCGGATTAGTTTTATCGACCGTAATACCCAGTCTGTCTTTGACTACGAACCGGGCTCCTTCTATGACAAACAGGCAGATCCTTACCGGATAGCGAGCGAATTCGATTCACAGGATGATATCCTGGTATATTATCATGAGTTAAAGGAATTGCCGGGAGTTCTGTTCTCGGATGGACCGGACAGATTCGTGATGCGAATGGCCAACGGCATGCTCATGAATTTCGATGCTGAGGGGAAGCTGGTGGATATTAAGGACCGAAGTGGCAACATGATTGTTTACGGATATGACCAAAGCAGCAAATTAGTCAGCATAAGTCAGCCTTCATCCGGAAGAACGATCAGCCTTTCGTACGATGGTAATGGACGGATTATTTCAGCTATGGGCCCTGGCGGAAAAATTATGAACTACACCTATGATACTATCGGCAATCTCGTGCAGGTAATCCAGCACATCCCGGAGGCCCAGGCCAGTGTGAACCGAGCTGCCATTACTCTCATGGAAGTGCATCAAGATACTCCAGAAGGTGAGAGCACCGAATACCGTTATGATGACCAGCACCACCTGATAGAGATTATAAACAGTGACGGGCAAGCCCTCTTTACACTGGAATATGATGTTTATGGTCGTATCGTTTCTCAAACCGGAGCTGCAGCAACATCAGAGTTTGCAGCGAACTACAGCTTAGCTGATGGCAAGACCCAGACTATCGGGCCGGAAAACTTCTCCCAGCTAAGAGAGTACGACGATAACTATAACCTCATTCGATGGACGGATACCCAAGGCAATGTTACTAACTTTACTTACAATAGCCATCAGAACCTGACGTCTATTGTAGATGCAGAGGAGTATACAACAAAGTTCTACTACTGGCAGGACGGCTATCCCGCCGCTGTCATCTGGCCCAATGGCAATAGTGACGCCGTATATCTGAATGAGAATGGGTATCCGATCGAGTTCTGGCAAATCCCGCCGGATACGGACTTTGAAGACAACTTCGATGAAGAACATCTTTGGGTAGGGGGAGCGTACAATTTCTTAAGCAACCTTAGCAACCTTAGCAAGTACGAGTGGGATGATGCCGGCAACCTGAAGAAAATTACTGACGCCCAATTGAATGAATACGGCTTTGAGTATGATAGCCGCGGCAATCTCGAGCGGTTTGTTGACGCCAGAGGTTTTGGAACCAAGTACACGTATGACGGCCTCTCACGTTTAACCGAGGTATCCAACGAAATAGGACATGAAGTATCGTTCGACTATGATGACCGGGATAATTTGACAGTAGTCACGACAGAAGCCGGCAATGTTGAGTTAACATACGATATCCAGGACCGCCTGCATTCGATAATCTACGGCGATCCTGACGCACGCCGCTCATACAAATACCAGTACAATGCAAACAATCAGTTGCAGCAAGTTACGAGCCCCGACGATACGATTACCTCATATGTTTACGACGAAAGCGGCAACTTGATCCAGGTCATTCACGATGGAGTAGTTCTGTTCGAGTACGAATACGACGACTTAAACAGGATTATTCAGATTTGCTATTCTGGAACTATCAGTTCAGAGGACATCAACTGAGTTTCCCTTTCGCATGGAACCGATAGCAATAGTGGAAAAAGGCTTTTAACAGCAACTGGTTTTTCGACAGGCCGTACAGACCTACGCAGGCAAAACTGAGATCGAAGAGTTTGGTAGATCCATTATATTGCGTCTGACTTAAAACGCCACCTCCAGAGTCATTGTTGTGCTCGCCCGAGTCGGTTCGTAGGGAACACTGGCTTTTGTGAAGGGATGTATAAGTCCGTAGTCTCCGCTTTCGCGGTCCCAGTATTTTCTGTAGCCGGCGTGGCCGTCACAAAATACAAAGTTGCCGCCCTCGCCGTGGACGTTGGCAGTCTGCTCCCGGCGTTCCTTCGTAAACCACGATGGGTGGTCGGCCTGGCTGGCGAACATGTGCCATTCCTGATATCGGGTGGGCTCGCGTCCGTGCAGGGCAGCCGGAGAGCGATTGTTCGGTTCGGGCTGCACCCAGAGATGGTTGGAAAGTGCCCAGCCTTCCTGTATGGCGATGATTCTGGCGGGGCTGGGAATCGACGCTACCGCCCGGCCCATCACGACAGAGTTGACCAGGTACCCGGTGCAGCTTACGCGAGAAGGTGCGTAAGCCGGATTCGGATTAGGCTTCAGAGCCGGGCAGGCATATACGGGGGTTGGCCGGTTCGGATCCTCGGCGTAAACGAAGGGACGCAATAGCTTCAGGACGTTGTCCTGGGCGGCGGGGGTGGCGTAATCGTAAACGGCATGGGTCTTCGGGGGAGTTTTCTCGTACTCATTCTGATAAAGCGCCAAAGCCAGACCTACCTGACGCATATTGCTCATACAGGATGCCCTGCGGCCCTGGTCTCTGGCCAAATTCAGGGCCGGCATGAGAATCGCCATCAGCAGGCCAATAATCGCAATGACTACCAGCAGCTCGATGAGTGTGAAACCCTTCCTGCACACGATTACACCTCACAAAAGTATATAGCCTCGCGACAAAAACCACGGCCTTTTCCTATATATGTAATTTAGGCCGGTATGTCAATCCTTCTCAAATTTATTTTCGAACAGCCATTGACAAAACGATAAACTACACATTTAATTGTTCGAAAAATGCAAACAATAATCGGAAAATTACCACGCAGAAAGGGAGAACTCTTATGAAGTTTAACGGCGTCAATCATTTAGCCATGGCGACGGGGGACATGGATGCGACAATCCGCTTCTGGCGGGATTTGCTCGGCATGAGACTGGTCGGCGGTCTGGGCGAGCCGGGCTTTAGGCACTATTTCTTCGAAATCAACAAGAACGACCTGATAGCGTTCTTCGAATGGCCCGGCGTTAAACCGATCGAGTTCAAAGCGCACGGCCGGCCGGTCAAAGGGCCGTTCGTTTTCGACCATGTTTCGTTCGGCGTTGACAGCCCCGGCGAACTCTGGGAATTGAAAGACACGCTGGACGCCGCCGGTTTCGAGTCTTCGGACGTAATCGACCACGGATTTATCCATTCGATATACGCCTACGATCCGAACGGCATTCCCATCGAGTTTAGCTGGACCGTCGAGGGCAAGAACATCCATGATGTGCCGGTAATGGGTGACATCGAACCAACCGACCTGGCGAAAGAAGGCCCCGAGCCCCAGCCCGACCGCTGGCCGGCGGTAAAAAAACCGACTCCACCGGCCAAACGAAAAATTTACGCCGGCGCAGGGAGCGAACTATTTCACGGAAAGAAATAGATATGGTGGTAATGTGATATATCCGTATGACAAACTGTATATGTGTTCGGTTTTAGGATGAGTACTATGGAAGAACCAATAACAAACGAAAAAGCGATGGAAAAATTTGAGTTTTTGCTGGGAGACTGGGACATGGAATACCGCATTCCTAAAAGCTCTATGAGCGAAGCTGATACTGGTACGGGAAGCGGAACTTTCAAGAGGTTCCTGGACGATAAGTATGTCACTTTCGATTACTCATGTTCTTTTACAACAGAGGGACAGGCGCATGCAATTTTTGCGTGGGACCAAAAAGCGAAGCTGTATCGATTTTGGTGGTTTGAGAATTCCGGAAATTTCGATCAGGCGACATGCAATTTTCTAAGCGACAAGGCCCTGTTTTTGAATTGGCATGGTAGTTTGTTCGTACAAAGCTTTAGGGCCGTCGATCCGGATAAAATCATCCTGAGAATGGAACATCCAACTACTGAAGGAGAGTATGAATTGGCAATGGAAGTCACGTTCACAAGGAAATAATCCGCACTACCTTTCTATTGATTGACTGGTGGGGCAAGCCTCACCCTACATTTTATGCTTCGTTGGTCAGCCTGATGTTGTCGAGGTAGAAGACGGTTTTTTTTGTGGCGTTACTGGTGAAGCCAACCCAGGTTAGCTGGTTGAATTTAGTGTTTCCGTTTTGCAATCTCTTAAATTCTCTCGGCGACCGGCCGGGGAGCGTGACTGTCATGTCCCAGGTTTTCTTGCTCTCATCGCCCAAGCCGGCAACAATTTCGACGTGTACCCACTTACTCACCGGCAAACTTAGCAACGTTTTGCCGGTGACTTTTAGCTGCGTGCCTTCAATCGAGAAGCTCGGTCCGACGCCATAGGGCGAAGTGCGCCAATCACGCCACTCGTGGTTGATGCGGACATCCTTGCCGACACGAATATCGAACGCACAGCATGTCGTTCCGCTGCTGTGCTTGAGTTGATAAACGTAGTGCGGATTCCATGTATTTCGTAAGCCAGGGGCGTCAACGATTTTTAAGCTCCGCTTGCCTGCGGCAGCAGTTTCATCAGTAACAACAATAGCATCGCCTTTGTTCTCTACGTTGCACTGGGCGCTGCCCGGCTGCTGCCCGGCTGGAATCATCTCGAAGTTATCGTTGATAGAAACGGGCGGCGGATCGGGCGCGATTTGAAGCTCCGGGAATCTCACGCTGACGGCCTTTCTTACCCAGCGGCGGTCGCCGTAAACTCCCGCTTTGGTATAATCGAACGGTTTGAAGCCGAGCTTTATAGCAGGGGAGTTTGGGTCCAGACGAAAGTCATATCTGTCCGGATCGACAAACATCGGATCTGCGATAATCGAGTTTTTATCGCGGCCCAATTTTTGCCATGCTTCGAGTGACAGCCCGGCGGGCTTAATTTCCTCGCCGGTGGCGTTCCAGTAGCAGTTCTTGTCCATTACAATGTTGATTTCCTTCCATCGGCCCGACAGCAGGGGGCCTGTGGTCCAGTAAACGATGTTGTTCTCGAAAGTAAACGACAAATGCTCCTCGACGCGCGTGGCCTGAATCTGGTGCAGCTTACTGAAAGCAAGGATGTTGTTGCGGATGATATTTTCCTTGCCGTAATGCTGGTGAAAGCCGCCGGTCCTGGTATTGTAAACGAGATTGTTCTCCATCACGATTCCGGTGCTGCCCTCGTCGGTGTAGAGCCCCCAGCCGCCGTAATCGTAGGAATATACATCGTGAAAGATGTTGTCGCTGACGACGGTTCCTTCGGACGGGCCGAGCGTGTAAATGCCGCCCATGTCACTGAGTACGCCCCAGCCGATATGATGCACTTTGTTGAAGCGGATGATGTTGCGTTTTGCCAGGCTGTTCGAATAGCCCCACCTCCAGCCGACCGACAGGCCCGTATAGAAAAAGTCGCCGACGTCGTTGTGCGTTACGTTGTTGTCGCCGCTTTGGCCGATCCATACACCGACAGCCGATGTATAGATACGCCCACCCGAACGAATGATGTTGTTATCGACCGTGATGTGACTGGTGCGGGAAGGCTCATCGGATCGTATCTGCCCCTCGCCGATTCGCACGCCTCCGGCGCCAAGGTCGTACAGATAGCAGCGACTCAGCAGGCAGTCTTTACAGCCCTGCCTGAACCACACCGCGTAGGTCGCGATATGCCCCACCTCGCAGTCCTCGATGGTGACATTGCGTGCGCCGTCGCCCATGACCGCCGCCTCGGTGACATACGCCGCCTGATACGGGGCATAGCCATTACGGGGCAGCAATTCCTGGTTGTGCTCGAAGACAAGTCCCTTCAGCGTAACATTCTCGACGAATTTGGAGTTCTCAGGCTCACCCTGAAAGATTACCAGTTTTTTAATGACCGGAGCGACAACCTTTGCCGTAGCAGGATCTTCACCCGGCAGCGGCATATAGCTCAGCATTCCATCACGCGAGAGAAACCATTCGCCGGGCGTATCGAGAGCCGTCCTGAGATTCTCAAATCGATAACGCGTATTCGCAGGCCAGCCGGAATAGCTCTTGAGCTTTTCGCCTACCGTGATTATCGTGCTGTTGTCAGCGTCAATCCTGGTCAGGAACCGCCGCGTGATGCACCATTTATGATAGGCGACGAGCGTGACATCCTTCATTTCATCGGGGCTGAGGTTTTTGAGCAGTTCCAGGTCATCCGGGCGAACGCTCGTAGTACGTCGGAATTTTCCCTGCTCGCCCTCGATGGGCACTTCGACGGATTTGCCCATGTAATGGTAGAATTTATTCGGCGTCCGCGCCCGCACGGCCCGGCGGCCATTTACGAACAACTGCTCGAAATACCATTTGCCGGCAGCGACATCGGGGATTTGCGTTTGCCAGATGCCGTTGACGCTGCGTTTGAAACCTGTAATAGTACGTCCGCCCGTGAAAACCGGCCTTGCTCCGGCGGCGGCTTCATAGCTGACCGAAAGCTGCCCGGTGCCGCTGTCTTGAGGCCCAAGAACAAACGGCTCGCTTAACGTGTACCGTCCATCGGCGATAATGACACGTATCGGTTCCGGTATCCTGGCGATCAACCGTAACTGTCGTATACGGTCGCGCGCACCGGCCAATGATGCAAGCGGTCCATCCGTGCGTTCATTGTTAGGCCGGGCCAGTTTTCCAGACCAACTGTCGCTGCCGCCCGGAGAAACGTACAAACTCATCGCCCGAACAGCCTGGATCCAAACGAGTGAAAGTACCACGCCGCAGATGAAATACTGCTTCAGTGTCGAGCTTTTTTTTCTCATGTCACTTCACCTCATATTCGATCAAGATTAAAGAAACCTTACACTTCTTCTTAAGCGGTCAGATTCTCCCATTTGATTCCGACCTTTTTGAGGGCATAGCCGAGTTCGCTCATGTAGTCACCATAGCAAATCATCCAATGGAAGCCGGGCATCCGCTCGGCGAGCGTCCGGTCGTCGCACTTGTAGCCGATATCAATCTGCGACCGGCAGACGTCCATAAACGGCGCGTCGATAATCTCAGCCAGCAAACCCACCCATCGCTCGGCCTTGAAATCGGGCACAATTGTGGTTATCGTCTGGCCTTTGCGCATCTCGACCTTCGGCGCGGCACCGTAATCCGACTCGAAGTGCGTCATGATACGCACCGGTTCGAGGTCTTTGCCGTTCATCTTTCGTGGGGCCGTACAGTGAGCACCGGTAATCATGCCGTCGTGTGGATAGGTCGGGTCGTTGAGGAAGACGGGCTTACCGGAAATATTCGCCAGCAGCACGCCGGATGGAATCACTACGAAGTCCGACTCGCAGAAAGCTACGTATTGGCTGTCATTCAATAAGCTCAGCGTTAAACAAGCCGAGGTCTCCGCTATCGGCATAATTGTCCCCATGCAGCCGTTGATGGTAATGGCCTGGCAGTCGGCCTCCTTCATAATGCCCCGGAAGACCTGTTCCAGTAAAAAGCAATTGTCAACATACTCGCGCTTGGTCTCGAGCGTATTACCGGGCGCCTTGAGATACTCGCCGGCGCGCTGCCGGGCGCGTTTCACGGCGGCCTCATCGGCTCGGGCTTCTTTAATCAGTTTACCCAACTCGTCGTACGATACAGTTTTTATATCGAATTTCCACTTGTCCCTGACCAGATTGGGTACGACGTCTCTCGGCTGCGCCCAGCCGCCCGGGCCACCGATAGCAATGATCCGCGTGCCCATCGTGTTGTGCAGGCCGCACAGCGCCCGCAGACGCCATAGAATCTCGTCCTGGCTGTCGATGACCACGTCACCGTCGTCGATTCCCTTGAGCGCCAGTGTATCGGTGTGTTGCCGCAGATAGCGCGGGCTGATGATCTCGTACCACAGATAAACCGGCCCTGATTTATGCCGGCAGAAAAAGATCATGTCTTTGCCACGCTCGGCCAGCTTGGCAAACGTATCCTGCCCGCCGCCGGCTGCGTAGACAATATACACATCCGCTTTGGCCAGATCGCTTATTCCGGATAATTCGCCGGAGCCCCTGATACCTGTCGGCGGCAGAAACTGCACGGGAAAGTCCGCCTTGTTTTCCATATCGCTAAGCTCTTGCCTGATGCGGGCCAGTTCCTGATCGGCGTCCTGCTGCGTCTGGATACCGCCCCAACTGCGCCAACTGGTTTGATGCCGCCTTGTAGGGGTGCTGTAAACAAGAATCGGTTTAACCACAAGCGGGCGGCGTTTCGGCCCTGCCTGATCTTGGCGTTCGGCGGCCGAGACGCTCGACCAGGTCAGGCCGGTCAGGGCCACTCCCATAGCCGCTGCTCCGCCCACACCCTGCAGAAAGCCCCGGCGGGTGATTCCGTCTGCCGAATGGTCTTGGCCGCATGGACAGCAGGTCCTTCTTACCGGGTATTGATCATGATTTTCAGTAGTCATCTAATCTTCTCCTTTCAATTTGGTTCTATGTACGTCGAGAAACCATCGTTTCACAAGTTAAATTCGTCTTTTCAGCCAGTCGGCAAGTATAACCGAAAGCTGATCGCTTAAAAAGTAAAAAGATTAGCTCTAAAAAAAGTTCGTCCTTGCTTACCCTTCGTCTACGCTCAGGGTGATTGGGTGGCAGCCTCAAAACCGAAGGCTTTGGGGATGGTCAATACCTCAGGCAGATGAAGCATCGGAGCACATCGCATGATGAAAGGGCAGTTCGTGAGCCGCTTCTGCAAACTTTTTTCTCTTGAAAATCCTGCTGGAACAGTGTAAATTTCTTTTTAACGGGCGAGCAGGCTATATTTGTGATTCAGGATCAGGGCGGCGGTTATGAAAAGACATACATTTTGAGGAAAAGGACTATGAGAAAGTTATCGCATGATCTGGTTCGCATACTCTCATTAGAGTTCATTATCATACTTGCTCTGGTGGGACTGTTGATTCTTGTATACCTTTGCCGCAAACCCTTGTTCATTACGTATCACAGACTGGGTCAACGCTCGGCTCTCAGGGCGATGCGGCGTGCTGCGAAGCCCGAGATGCAGCATGAGAGCTATAGTAAACATGGGGATCGACTCCAGCGTCATACGGAAGCCTTAGTACGTCTTGGATACCTTGAAGAGCGAAGGTTTCAGCCGAAATTCCTCACCATGAGATCACCGCAGACTCAGGCGATGATCGAGGAGTTTCGTCGCAGACATCCTTTTTCCTCCTATGATGTCGGGTGGGGTAAAATGCTTATCATAACCGACCGCCCTGAAAGAATGCCGACGTGGGAATCTCTGGTTCGGGAATATGACGTGCCGCCAACTGATTCTAACCAACCGGCCGCTTCTGAGAATCAACCGAAAACTGAGGTTCCATAAGCTTGCCTCCAAACTACGGATTAGGAAAAAGATTAGGCGTAAAAACGTGTTTTCACGCAAATTTTCAAAATGATGTCTCGAAATCGAAAATTCTTGATTGTTCAAGGTAATTTCGATAAGTTCATTGATGTCGTACAGGGACATTATTTTATTCAAGAGTGTAAATTTGAATAAACGTTTACTCAACATCCTGATCCCTGCGAATCGTAGTAAGAAAAAGCGATTGCTGGTTGACTTACTGCTCGTGGCTGTCGTGTTTGGCGGGTACTTTTGGTATACACACTGGACGCCTGCACATAAGCTGGAATCAGAACATTATAGCGCATTAAGCAATGTTTCTATTGAAGAAACCCGAGACGCATTAAGCAAGGCTGAAACGCTTTATCAAGCCTATAGCGCCTTCTGGGATGTTAAGGCCGGGCCTGCTGATAAAAAACTGCTGCTGAAGATTTATTCATCACGAAAAGAATTAAAGCGAGCCAATCCATTATCGGGGTGGGCGGAAGCATTTTATCGTGAACCCTATTGCCATCAATATATTGAAGCAGAGAGTGAAAACAGGCCTTATCATTGGATGGTGCATGAAGCCACGCACCAGTTGAATAATGAAGTTTCACAATTTAAATTACCCCAATGGGCCGAAGAAGGGATCGCCTGCTATTTTTCCACCACCAGGATGGATGATGGGAAAATGAGTTTGGGAGTAATTGATCGGGATACTTACCCCGTCTGGTGGCTAAGCTCGCTCGACTTAA
Source organism: uncultured Pirellulales bacterium (assembly GCA_964612465.1). Lineage (GTDB taxonomy): Bacteria > Planctomycetota > Phycisphaerae > Sedimentisphaerales > Anaerobacaceae > JAFGPJ01. Next base: position 5,696 of record CAZTDF010000050.1, on the reverse strand, counting down.
GTGGAGATTTGTCACGTGATAAGGTGGACAAAAAGATCATAAGTATTAGAAGCATTGTCAACGATGAAAAGCCGCTCAAAATGAACGAGCATGTTAACCTGTACTACATTCATTGGTTCAGCCTGGTGCATTTCTTATTAGAGGGTGAGCAGGGAAAATATCGCCAAGCATTCATGGCATGTGTTAAAACGCCTTCAGGCTTAGAGGCGTTTGAAGAAAACATTGGACCATATCAACTTATTGAGCCGCAGTGGTATCAGCATTTGCTCCAAATAATAGATAGTTTATCAAAGAATGATACATTTTGAGGAAAATGAATATGAAACAAGTATACATAGCACAAGATCCTTCCGATGCTCATTTTGTTGCGGGAATACTTCAACAATACGGAATCTCATGTGAGATTCGCGGCGAGGATCTATGGGGTGCGCGCGGCGCATTATCTGTGTCGCCGGATACTCTGCCTACAATCTGGATACACGATGATAATAGCATTGAGCAGGCCGAAAAGCTCGTCCAGCAATATGAGAACAAAACATTGACTACAAATACCGGCGGCGGCCCCTGGAAATGCCCCAACTGCGGCGAAGAAATGGAGGCGCAATATACCGACTGCTGGCAATGTGGAACGTCTCGCCCCGAAGAAACTGAAAATTAAGGACCAGTGAAAGGAGAATAAAGCTTATGTCACGGACATTAATAACAGGGCTTGTCTTTTCGACTGTCACGATTTTTGCCGTCCTGGCTATATCTCCGGCCAAAATGCATCCGGGCGGTTTCAATGTGGCGCAGGCGGTCGGAGCATCCGAGCCGGGCGTTCCCGAAGGGCTGGATAGCCGCCAAAGCGAGCTGCAACAACTCCTGCTTGAACGCAAGAAAGTGCTGAGTCGTATTGTTGAGTCAATGAAGTTATTTCTCGAATCAGGCAGGGCCGATTTTAACGAGTATCGGGATGCAAAAATAGCTCTGCTGCGGGCGGAAATGGACCTGTGCAGCACCCGGAACGAGCGTCTCGACATCCTGCAGAAGATGGTCCAATTTCACTCAGAATACGAAGCACAGGTGGCAAGAAGAGCGGCTGATGGAAGAGCCACTGAAATGGATGTCAGCAGAGCAAAGGTCGCCGGGCTGGAAGCTCAGATTGAACTGGTCCGGGAAAAGCTGAAAGGGCCGATGTCTCAGGAGTGATCCATACAAAATCTCTGTTTTTATTGACAAAAACCAGCCGATTTGATAGAATTCGGTAGTAACTTATACAATCAATAAGTTTTCGGCAGGAGGTTTTCAGGATGAGAAAAAGAACAAATCCGGGAACATGGTTGACATTTGCGATTTTTCTCGCAATTCTTGGCAGCACAATAGCTCCGGCGACAACCATCGAAGTTGACGGCAATTCGGCAGGAAATGATTTCATCTCGCCGGGCGAAATCTGGAAATTCTTCAAAGGCACCGAGCCGCCAGGCAATCCGCCGAACGCATGGAAAGCTATCGACTTCGACGATTCGAACTGGCAGACCGGCCCCGGCGGCTTTGGCTACGGAGACGACGATGACGCTACGATCCTGAACGATATGCGTTATAATTACGTCTCGGTGTACGTTCGAAAGGAGTTCTCAGCTTCGTCGCTGCCGGCCGACGAGGTTATCAAGCTCGATATTGATTACGATGACGGATTCATCGCTTATCTCAACGGCCGGGAAATCGCCAGAGCAAACATGCCCGGAGGCACTGCTGCGTATGACACAAGTGCGTCGGGCTCTCACGAGGCCGGATCGCCTGAAACATTTGTTCTGGGAACGGCGAGCGAGCTGCTGAACGAAGGCAGCAACATTCTGGCCATTGAGGGACATAACACATCTCTGGACAGTTCGGATTTCTCGCTTACGCCTGCTCTGCGCTCGGCGACGAACATGGCCCGAACCGGCGATACCTGGATTGTGGAAACCGATACGGTCACACTTCAGGGCAGGGCGGATGCTCCTGAGGCCGTTTCCGTGCTGGCCAATGGAACTTCTGCCGATTTCAACGCCGATGACGGAACCTGGAGCGTTGAAGTTTTACTTCTGCCCGGCCTGAACGCCATAACCGTAGAGCAGCTCGATGCGAACACAAATGTTGTGAATTCCAGCGCTGTAGAGATCATGTATATTCCACCGGCCAATCACGCATCCGGGGAGCTTCACGGGGACATGAGCTTCTCGGGAGCGTACATTATCGAGGATTCTGTCGTAGTTCCCGCCGATATGGTCCTTAAAATTGAGCCGGGGACAATGGTCTTAATGAAGGAAGCCGCGGAGCTGGTTGTTTACGGCCAGCTTCTCGCCGAGGGAACTGAAACCGAGCCGATTCATTTCACACGCTACAGTGACGGAGCGTCGTGGAAACAGATTATGTTTGCAGGAGCGGCAGACAGCCGGCTTGCGCATTGCATCATCGAGTATGCCGACAGCGAGGGCGAGCACCAGGACTATTACGTGTCGGGACCGAGGACCTACCACGAGTCAGTGGTTGCTTTGGCATGTCATGTCGATATCGAAAATTGCATCTTCCGGAACCTTCCCGCCGAGAGCGCCGGCGCCGAAGGTGACGCCATAGCCATCATATCGGATGACCAGGATTATCCCGGAGATGCGACTGCGAATATTCGGGGCTGTGAATTCCTCTCGATCGGGCAGGGCGTGCATACCAGATACTCCTATGTGCTGGTCGAGGACTGCTACTTTACAGGCAAGCGAGGTGACAATGATGACGTCGACTTGTGGGGCGAAAGCACGCCGGCACCTCTTATACGAAACAACCTTTTCCTTAATCCCGAACACGATGATATGATCAATCCCACTCGATGTTCGGCTGTCATTGTCGGCAACGTTATCGCCGGCTGTGACGATCACGGCATCGTCCTGCGAGATAAGTGCTCTCCCGTTTTAATGAATAATCTGATTATCGACTGCAGCAGTGCAGGTATAGCAATAGAAAATTCGTGCGAGGCAACGCTGATAAACAATACAATAGTCAATTGCGGCAGGGGAATCAGGCTATTCGACCTGGGCAGGTGGGGCCCTCCATATAGTTTGAATCCGGGAGGCGGAACGGCAACGGTGATTAACTGCATCATCTGGGATTGTCCGCAACCGGTCACTCTGACTGACAGCTCGAACACGGAAATCGAAGATCGCGGCTCTCATATAACGGTCAAATACAGCGACATCGAAGGCGGCCAAAACAGCATATCCGTCTCGGGAAGTAATTCGACCGTCACCTGGGGTCAGGGCAATATCAATACCGATCCTCAATTTGTGGCCGTTAACAACTGGGACTGTCACCTGAAATCCCGGGCGGGCCGATGGGATGCGGCCGGCGAAAGCTGGGTGCCGGATAATATCACAAGCCCGTGTATAGACGCAGGCGATCCGGACAGCCCCGTCGCCTTCGAGCCATATCCGAACGGCGGCATTATTAACATGGGAGCATACGGCGGCACAAACGAGGCCGGCAAGTCACCCTCAGGCATTCACGCCAAATACGGCGGTGGCACGGGAGGGCCCGACAATCCTTATCTTATCTACACCGACGAGCACATGAACACTATCGGTCTTCACGAAGAAGACTTCGACAAGCATTTTAAGCTGATGGCCGATATCGACCTGATCAGCTTTGGCGATAGCGACTTCAATATTGTTGGAAATGGGCTCTCGCCGTTCAGTGGTGTTTTTGATGGGAACGGCCACACAATCTCGAACTTCCACTACAGTTCCACAGATGTCAATGACGTGGCACTATTCAAATTCGTTTCAGGTGAGAATGCCCAAATAACAAATTTGGGATTGATTGATCCGGTCATTTACGTCGATTCGTATGAGCTGGATCTTGTTGTCGTCACGTGGGATGATTCTAATGAAGGTGCGCCGTACGGAAATTCCGCCAGCTCGCTTGTTAACTACCTGTCACGAGAAGCCCTTCTCAGTAATTGCTACGTTCGTGGTGGCAGGATTTCGGGCGACGTATGGACCGGTGGACTTGTATCGTACTTAGATGATGGCATAATTGACAGTTGCTATTCGATTACCGAAGTTTCCGGCAAGCGTTATATCGGCGGCCTGGCCGGGTATAACTGCGGGGGCATAATCACAAATTGCCACTCAATAAGTAATGTCACAGGAGAAAACTATGGCGGAGGCCTTGTTGGATTCAACGACGGCACTATTGAAAAATGCTATTCGGCAGGAAATTTAACCTGTGATTCCAAGGCCGGTGGCTTGGTAGGTTTCAACATGGGAATCATCAAGTATTCATATACAACAGGTAACGTTACCGGTATTGACGAAATTGGAGGGCTGGTGGGTCGCAATTACGATAACATTATCAATTGCCACTCAACCGCCAGTGTTACCGGCACGCAGTCTGTAGGCGGCCTGGTGGGAATAGTTAATGGCCCTATCACCATTGCGAATTGCTCCTCAGCCGGAAACGTTATTGGCATTGAATACGTCGGCGGTCTGGTGGGGAGCTTCAACATCGGAACCCTCACCAACTCCTATTCAAAAAGTAGTGTTTCCGGGGAGCGATATGTTGGTGGCCTTCTGGGAATACTTGACGAGTTCGCAACCATTAAGAACTGCTACTCAACCGGAAACGTCGTTGGTATAACAGAAACCGGCGGCCTCGTGGGAGGAGGTCACTTCATGGCTAATGTGCTCTGGTCCTTTTGGGACATCGAAGGCAGCGGACAAACGACGAGTTTTCGCGGGACGGGCAAGACCACGGCCGAGATGCAAACGGCCGGCACATTTCTCGACGCTGGCTGGGATTTCTTCGACGAGACGGAAAACGGCACCGGCGATATCTGGTGGATTACCGAAGGCCGGGATTATCCCAGACTGTGGTGGGAACTCGACGATTGACTATTGTTCCTTTTCAGATTTCGTTGCAGAAATATTTAATTAGTGTTCACATTTCTACAGCCAATATCTCGCAAAAGCATCTTTTCGGCCGGCTCGGACAGAATTCGAGGGCGGCAATAAATTACAAGTTTCGAACTGTGAAAGTGCTACAGACGTATGTACATTTGATTTATAGTCGAAAAAAACCAAACGGATAAGGAGATTAGTCATGGCAAAAGTACAAATCGTTTTTTACAGCATGTACGGACACGTTTATCAATTAGCCGAAGCCGTCGCCGAAGGAGCACGCCAAGTTCCGGATACGGAAGTTTCCATCTATCAGGTCCCGGAGCTTATGTCGGATGAAGCATTGGAGCAAAGCGGCGCTAAAGCCGCCCGTGAAGCATTCGCTGACATACCCATCGCCGAGCCTGCCCAGTTGGCCGAAGCCGATGCGATTATTTTCGGTACGCCGACTCGGTTCGGCAATATGTGCGCCCAGATGCGGAATTTCCTCGACCAAACCGGCCAATTATGGTTCACCGGCGCCCTGGTCGGCAAGCTCAGCAGCGTTTTCGCCAGTACCGGCACGCAGCACGGCGGCCAGGAAACGACGATTACGAGCTTTCATTCGACGCTGCTGCATCACGGCATGATTATCGTCGGCGTTCCCTATACCGAGCAGCGGCTGCTCAATATGGAAGAGATAACCGGCGGCACACCCTACGGGGCGACAACCCTCGCCGGAGCCGACGGCTCTCGCCGGCCGACCGAAAACGAGCTGGCAATCGCCCGTTTCCAGGGCAAACACGTAGC
>CAZTDF010000049.1:0-23329 GCA_964612465.1 uncultured Pirellulales bacterium | reverse complement strand
AAGTATCAGCGGACACAGGCCCTGTTGGTGGTATGGTGATTGCCGAATTGCCGGCTGGAGCTACAATGCAGAATTCCAGCGGGAGCCCGGATGACGTGCTGGGCGGTCCACGTCTGGTCTTCCTGACAGGCAGTCGCGAGCCTGATGGCGTAACGGGTGGACAAGCTGCGGCTTTGTATGATTTGTATCCGGATGGCGAAAAGATGTTCCTCAACGCAGTCAAGTATATGATACCTGTGGTTCCGGTCGATCCCGGCACCGATGGTCTGGTAGCGTACTATGCGTTAGAGAACGATACGAATGACAGTTCCGGCAACGGTCTCGATGGAACTATTGTTGGCGATCCGGCTTTTGTAGACGGTATAGCCGGCATGGCATTGGATTTCAACGGCGACGACTACGTGGACTGTGGCGGCGTTGCGGAATTCAGTTTTACCGATGCAATGACCGTCTCGACCTGGGTTAACATCAGGTCACGCACTACTGCGTGGATGGCCATTATCGCCAAGGGTGAAAACGCCTGGAGGCTTGGTGTCAACAACGAGACTACAGGCATTCACTATGGATTCACTGGTGGTACCCGGGGCTGGCAGGCCGCAAACACGGCAACTGAACTGGCCTTAGATGAATGGTATCATGTCGCTGCAACTTATGACACGACTGTAGGAGCTCTCGTTTATATCGATGGTGTATTGGATGCTTCCAATCCTGATCTTGATGGAATTCCTGTTAATGAAATGCCTCTTCTCCTGGGCGAGAATCCGGAAGCAACCGGTCGTTTACTTGACGGCATGCTTGACGAGGTCATGATCTACAACAGGGCTTTGTCTAAAGAAGAGCTACTTTACCTTGCTGTCCAATAGTACAGCAACATTGATGTTTACGATTAAGGAAATCTTGAACTAAGCCGGGGGCCTATACCGATTGATTCGGTATGGGCCCAACGGCCCTCTCATAAATTAGAGATATAGTTTGAGTCGATAACAAAATATGTCTCAGTGCGAATAATGTGTAACTCATAATTATATAGATTCATGCTGAAAGAGGTATACTGCATAGAAAAATCTATCTAAGTTCTTTCGTGCTGGTGCTGAGTATGGTTGTGCCGGCTTTTAATAAATGGACTTTTTTAAAGTTGGTTTTGACGTAAAGGATGTATGATGGAGCAAGAAAATACTATATGTAGTCGTAGTGCTTTCACTCTGATAGAATTATTGGTGGTGATCGCCGTTATTGCCCTTCTTCTGGCAATTCTCATGCCGGCTCTTAATAAGGCCAGAGAGCTTGCCCAGGGCACGGTATGTAAGGGGAATTTGAAGAACTACACGCTCGCAATGTTAATGTATCTTGGTGACAATGACAATAAGTTCAACGACCCCGACAAATGCTATTTTTCCCAGCGTGAGCCTTTCCCGATAGAAGCAGGCGTAGCAGGCGAACATCTGCACCTTCGCTGGTGTAACGGGGATATCAACCTGAAAAGTCACCCGGAATACGGTGGTACACTATTCAGTTACATGAAGAACGCCAGGGCTTTTATCTGCCCGACTTTTTCCCGCCTGGCTTCAAGACGCTCGGACGACCAGTTCTTTTTGGCCAATGGTGACTCAATTAGTAACTATCAGCCCTGGTACAATTATACTCAGAATGCTTTCCTGGGTGACATGCGCGGAGTTGTTAAGAAAAGAAGAGTGCTGACAATGTCTGGGGTTAAAAGCCCGGCAGAGACTTTTGCGTTCACAGAGGAAAGCTCCTTGGTTGACACTGAGTATAACGTCTCCGGACTAAATGACACATTTATGATACCCGGCGACGATGGCATGATAGATGGTTGGCTGAGCAGCGTCGGCGACAATCCCTGGATGGTCGTACCGGGTCCCGAAGGTGTCGGCGCGTTCTACGATGCCATTGCCGGCTTTCACCATGCACCAACCGGCGATAAGTTGCGGGGAAGGGGTAATTGTGCCTTCCTGGATGGGCATATCGCATCCCATCCGCGTTCGGAGACTTTTCCATTAGCCTGGCCGCATTGATTTGGAGCAGGAAAGAGTTGTTACGAAAAAGTCGATAATATCTGTTGCTTTTTGAGTTTTTATTTTCCGTTGTATAGTCGATACATTTTAGGAGATAGATTATGAATAACAAATGTTTTGTACAATTATTAATTATCCTAATTGCTGCGATGATTCTTGGCGGTCTGAGCCCGACGACGGCAAATGCCAGCTACCCGATTCTTATGCTGGATATCAGCAACAGAAATGTTGATACACAGACAGAAGAAGGCTTTACTTCTTTTACCTCCGCTGACAGTGGCTCAGAGGTAGATGGTATTACAATTGAACTTGCCGGCAGTCTCGATGGACGCTGGCGAGGCACTCCGACTGGAATACCATACGAACTGATCTATCGTGATTTTGTCTTTGCCAGGCCGGATGGAATGACGGTCACTTTATCAGGGCTTAATCCAAATGAGACTTACGAGATAACGATTTATGCTTATGACACTGGAAGCGCGGGAGATCGTATTGCGGATTGGACAGCCAACGGAGAATTTCTTCTTACGACAACGTTCAACGGCAGCCTGGCACCTGCGGATGAAAACGACAACGCCTTTACCGGTACGGCTCAGTCGGATGATACCGGTACAATTGTTATGGAATGTGGCCCTAATGCAAACACCATCGAACAATCGGGCGCTAGTAATCCCTATGCTTTTATGAATGCCCTGGTGGTCTCTTCGATGACTCCGATAACAACGGCACGCCGACCTGCGCCGGAAGACGGGGCCATTATTGCATCTACCAAAGCAGACCTGCAGTGGCAGCCGGGAATGATATCGGTCTCTTCCAATGTTTACTTCGGAGAAAATTTCGACGACGTAAGCAATGCTACGATGGAAGATACGGATATATTCCGCGGCAATATGACCGAAATTACCTTCTCCGTCGGTTCTGAAGGGAGCCCGTATCCATCGGGTCTGGCTGAGAAAACGACTTATTACTGGAGAATTGACGAGGTAAATGACCTGCATCCCGACAGTCCGTGGAAAGGCGCAGTCTGGAGCTTTACGATTGCCTCAAAGAGCGCCTTTAGTCCGAATCCCATTGATACCGCCCTCTTTGTCGATCCAAATGTCACGCTAAGCTGGACTCCCGGCTCCGGTTCGGTCATGCACCGTATGTATTTCGGCGACAATCTCCAGGACGTACAGGCCGGCACGGGCGGGACAGCCAAAGGTCCCGTTCCAGCTTCCGGTTATGCACCCGGAATTCTGGAGCTTGAGAAAACTTATTACTGGCGGGTCGACGAATTTGACGGCAGAGAAACACATACAGGTGACGTCTGGAGTTTCACTACAACTCTCAATGGCCTCGGAACAGTCGTTATCGATATGTGGGAGGATATCGCCGGTGCCACTTTGGACTTACTGCTGGATGATCCGAGCTATCCGGACAATCCAACATGGAGCGATGTCCTGACCGAAATGGGCACCCAGCTCATCGAGGATACGGAAGAAAGCTACGAGGGCAGCTACGGCGCCCGAATTCACGGCTGGCTGTATGTGCCGGCGACCGGTAGTTACACATTCTGGTTCACAAGCGCCGACGAAGGCGAATTGTGGCTGAGCACTGATGACGATCCAGCCAACGTACAACTGATGGCTTCCGAACCTGTCTGGGGTTCATACGACACTTTCTCTCGGAAGGCCGATCCTGTTTCATTAATAGGCGGCGAGAGATACTATATCATGGCGATATGGAAAGAAGGTTCCGATTGGGACCACTGCCAGGTAGCCTGGAATGGTACGGGAATCCCGGAGATGGAGGTGATACAAGGCAGCTACCTTTCGCCATATGAGCCCGTCAATGCATTTAGTCCGATTCCGGGAAAAGATGCCATAGATGTAAAGCGGACGACTGCTCTTAGCTGGAAATCCGGGAAACGTGCTTCATTGCACCATGTTTTCTTCGGCACGGACCAGGATGCGGTTCTTAATGCCGAGACAAGCTCTCCCGAATACAAAGGCTCAATGGAAAAGGGTTCGGAGAGCTACGATCCCGGAATTCTTGAACTGGAAACGACCTACTACTGGCGTATTGACGAAGTCAATGACCTGGATGCGAACAGCCCATGGTTAGGTGAAGTCTGGAGCTTTACGGTCGGCGATTACCTCATAGTGGACGACTTTGAGGACTACAATACCGGCGATAACCAAATCTGGTGGGCGTGGAAAGATGGGCTTGGCTATGTTGCACATGGGACTGAACCGGACTTTCCCGGCAACGGGACAGGTTCCGCTGTCGGCGACGACACCACCGGTTCTTACACAGAGGAAACCATAATCCATGGCGGTGGCCAGTCTATGCCGTTCTGGTATGACAATAATAAGCAGGGCTATGCATATTATTCGGAAGCGGAGATGACATTGAGATCGGGGAATGACTGGACACGGGAAGACGTTACAGAATTGTCTCTGTGGTTTAGAGGTTATTCGGCAACAGTCGGTAGCTTCGCAGAAGGGCCGCTCGGCACCTACACAATGACCGCTTCCGGTACGGATATCGCGGGCCAGGCCGACGAGTTCCACTTTGCCTATCAAATGATGAGTGGTCCCGGCTCGATTATAGCAAGAGTCCTGAGCGTTAGTGACACGGACCCGTGGGCCAAAGCAGGCATCATGATTCGCGAGACTCTGGAGCCGGGCTCCAAACACGCCCTGGCATGTGTTACGCCCGGCAGCGGTGTGGCTTCCGAGGGCCGTCTCACTACGGACGGCGATAGTTTCAGCTCGAACCAGGCCGCAATCACCGCTCCACATTGGGTAAAACTGGAACGTGACATGGGTGGTAACTTCACAGCCTCCCATTCGGTTGACGGCACAAACTGGAAAGCCGTAGGCGGCGCTATGGCACAGGGCATACAGATGGCTGCAAACGTCTATGTCGGTTTGGCTGTAACGTCACATGATGCCGCAGAAACATGCGAAGCCCAGTTCTCCAACGTCACTATCGACGGCAACGTTACTCAGCAGCAGTGGATGAGCCAGGATATCGGGATAACAAGTAACGAACCTGAGCCGATGTATGTGGTTCTAAATGGCAATGGTGTAATTTATCACGATGATCCGGAAGCATCGGTAATAAATGTGTGGACTGAATGGAGAATCGATCTGCAGGCGTTTGCAGATCAGAACGTGGATCTTGTCAATGTCGATAATATTGCCATCGGCATCGGGACTCAAGATAATGTGACGACACCAGGCGGTGTTGGTAAGATGTACTTCGACGATATTAGGCTGTATCGGCCCGGCGATGCTCCTGAAGAGTAAATGCTGTTGTCGTCGAAACGAAATTGAATTTGCATCAATTCGGGGCCTATGCTGGATGATAAAGCATAGGCCCCCTTTTTTCAGTGGTGTTTTTAGGGCGAAAAGAAAGAATCAGTTTTTTTTATCAGCAATTTCTCTCGCCGGCTCAGAACTGCCGGGTTTCTCAGGAGGCAGCACGTATGTGATCTCCAGTTTAGGTGCGCAATCGCTGCCGCGGTCGAATGACGAGATATTCCAGTACCCGCCTTCGCGTATTGTTGTACCATCGGCTTCAACTTCGTCAACTCGCCAATAGTAAGTCCGATCCCGGTCAGGCTGATCAAGAACGTAATTAGTTTCTGTTGCGGAAGCAGTGTTTGTCATTCCCGCGCAGGCGGGAATCCAGTTTTTTCGCTCTGGACCCCTGCTTTCGCAGGGGTGACATTGTGGTTCCTTGTTTTCCACAACAGAAACTAAATAGACAGAAAACAGAATGTGCAAGGCAGAATCAAGAATTGAGAATGGAAAATAGTGAATTTGTATTCTTACCCTTTGCCTTATTTCTTATGTATCTTTGTGATTAGTAGTTATTTGAAAAAACAAGCCAATTGAAGCCAATTTTGGATTATAGCCCGATGTTTGCCTCATGAATCCAGCTAAGAGTTGTTCGCCCGGCCAAATTAGTATTGCTTTTTCGTCAAATATTGTTAACAAGTACGCCTATGCCGAACAAGGATAAGAAGTATCGTGTTTTTATAAGTGCCGCTGAGCCGAGCGCCGACGCTCATTGTGCCAGTTTGATTGCCGCTATGCAGGAAAGCCAGCCCGGCATCGAATTCGTCGGCGTCGGCGGACCAAAAATGGCCCAGGCCGGCTGCGAATTGCTCGAAAACACCGTCGATAAAGCAGCGATGATTTACAAGGCCTTCAGCCAGGTCGCCCGATTCTATAAGATTGTAAAACACATAAAACATTACCTGAAAAGCAATAACGTCGATCTGGTGATTGTTTGCGATTCGCCCTCGTTCAACTTTCACGTCGCTAAAGCGGCAAAAAAAGCCGGCATCAAGACGCTTTTCTTCGTAGCTCCGCAGCTTTGGGCCTGGGGCGGCTGGCGAATCGGCAAGCTCCGAAAACGATGCGATAAGCTCTGCTGCCTACTGCCTTTCGAGCAGGATTGGTTCGGCCAGAGGGGTATGGATGTGGTTTTCGTGGGAAATCCGCTTATGGATAAATTGAAGATTGCCAGCACGCGGCACGAGCAATATGTGGATTTTGAGCCGAAAAAAGCAAGGTTCGCCCTTATGCCCGGCTCGCGAGCGGCGGAAATAGAATCGCTCTGGAAGCCGATGCAGCAGATAGCACTACGATTGAAGAAGAAATACCCCGCAGCGACATTTGTTGCCGTAGCGGTGGATGCCAAACGAAAAGAGATTTTAAGAGCGGCACAAATCCCCGGTTTCGAATGCCAATACAGCGTTGACTCGGTTAACAAGACGGCCTTGGCGGTCGATTTTTCAATCGTGACCAGCGGCAGCGCGACTCTGGAGGTCGCCGCGGCCGGCTGCCCGATGGTCATAATGTATCAGTCCAGCAGGATTCTGTGGCATCTGTTTGGCTGGGCAATACAAACGAAATACCTGTCATTAGTGAATATTCTGGCCGGCAGAGAATTAGTGCCGGAGTTCATGCCGAATTTCACCTCGATAGAGCCGATAGTCGCGAGCATCGAGCAGCTTCTGCAAGACAATGACAAGCTGGCGAAGCTAAGCGGCAAATTGACCAGGCTGACTGAACCGTTAGCCGAGAAAAAAGCCTCCCGTGAGGTGGCAAACATAGCCATCGAGATGATGCGTTGACTCTTTGGCTTTACTGTTTTAGCAGTACTCTTGCCCGGAAGTCTGGAGATCCTTAGTGAGTGAACATGGAAGAATTCAAAAAGTAGACGTCTCAGCGACTTTTGCCTGCCTTGGCGCACTTACCTTCTGGTCGTTGGGGCCGATTTTTATAAAGTACCTGACCGGATATGTGGATTCCTGGACGCAGAACCTGCTGCGCTATTCGGTTGCCTGCCTTTTCTGGCTGCCTTTTCTCGTTCTTTCGGTCAAAACGAAACGTCTCGGTCACAGGGTCTGGCGCAGGGCTCTTATTCCGGGCATAGCAAATATCCTGATGCAGAGCTTATGGGCGGCGGCGTTTTACTATATCGGCCCGGCCTTTATGGTGCTGCAAACGAAAACGAATATCATCTGGATCGCAGGTTTCTCGCTCATCTTTTTCTCGGAGGAACGTGCCCTGGCCGGAAGCAAACGTTTCTGGATCGGACTGACACTTTCTGTGGTCGGACTGATCGGGGTGATGTACCACGAAGTGAACCTTGCTGAGGCAAGGATAATAACTGGCATCATTATCGCCCAGGCCGGGGCCTTTATGTGGGGCGTTTATACGTTATCGGTAAAAATCGCGTTCAGGGACATAGACTCCCGCAGCGGATTTTCCGTAATCAGCATTTACACCGTTGCTGGTCTTGCCGTGTCCGCTCTTTTATTCGGCAAGGTGGAGACAGCGGCTCAAATGGGCGCCTGGCAGTGGGCTTGTGTCGTGATCTCCGGGATCACGGCGATTGCATTGGCTCATACGCTGTACTACGCCGCCATGAGAAGAATCGGGGCGACAATCCCCGCGCTGGTCATCCTTGCCCAGCCGTTTATCGTTCTGGCGATTTCCTATGTGGTCTTTGGAGAATCGATGAATATTTTCCAATTGTTTTTCGGAATCATTTTATTAATAGGCTCCGCGCTTTCAATATGGGCCCAGCAGCATCTAAAGCGTAACGGACAACCCCGGCCCGGCGGCAATTCGCAGATGTAAGATTGACAAGAATGGGATTTAGACCTTAAGATATGTTAGACAAGACTATAGTAGTGTGTCAACTTGGATTAGGCAGGTTGTCATTCCGCACTTGATGCGGAATCCAGGATGCCAGCGATTCTGGATTCCCGCTTTCGCGGGAATGACAAACTACAGAATCAATCATGACAGAGTACAAACAGCAAAAACAAAGTAGCGAAAAGCTATAAGGAAATATGTAGAAGGAGTTAATATGAACAAGCTATCAGGAATAATTATTATGACACAAATTACATTTTTGGCATTCTCTCAAACCCAGGTGTTATCCCAGAGTCGTGAAAGGTCAGAAATTGCTACAAAGGACAAATGGAAGCTGGAAGATCTCTATCCTTCGGACGAGGCATGGAATACCGCCAAGCAGGAGATTGTCGCCCAATTCGATGAAGTGACGAAGTATCAAGGCAAATTGGCCGGTTCTGCTTCTGAATTGCTGGCATGTATGGAATTTAACAGCCGGATTTCCAGGCAGTTCGGGCGGTTGTATTGCTACGCCTCCATGAAATCCGACGAGGACACAGGCGACTCGAAATATCTGGGACTCAAGCAGGAGATGCAGCAGCTCGGCACCGACTACAGTTCCAGGGCGGCATTTATCACGCCGGAAATCGCCAAAATGGATAAACAGCAAATCGACGCCTTCATGGAGCAGGAATCGGGCCTGAAAGTCTACAAGATGGCTTTGTATGATATCCTGCGAATGAAGGCCCACACTTTATCGGAAAGTGAGGAAAAGATTCTCGCCGAAGCGGGCATGCTGGCCGACGGCCCATCCTCGATTTATTCGGTCTTCAGCAACGCGGAATTGCCTTATCCCGAAATCAAATTAAGTGACGGCACGATGGCAAAGTTGACCAAAGCCGGCTACAGCCGTTACCGGGCCGTGCAGAATCGAAGCGACAGGGAGGCGGTGTTCCAGGCGTTCTGGGGAGCGCTTGATAAGTTCAAAGCAACTTTCGGCACACAGCTTTATGCGAACGTAAAAAAGGATATGTTTTACGCCCGGACGCGCAATTACGAGTCTTCGCTGGACAATGCCCTGGACAAGAACAACATCCCGACGGAAGTTTATATGGCTCTTATCGAGAACGTCACCAATAATCTCGATTCGTTCCATCGCTATCTGAAATTGAAAAAAAGAATGCTGGGCGTAGAGACGCTGAAATACTCGGACGTATATGCGCCGGTTGTCAAAGGGGTCGATTTGGAATATACGTATGAAGAAGCGAAGAAACTGGTAATCGACGCCATGAAGCCGTTGGGGGCCGATTACTGCCGTGTTGTCGCCGAAGCGTTCGATAAGCGATGGATCGACGTTTATCCCTCGCCGGGCAAACGCTCGGGCGCATATTCCAACGGCGGCGCGTACGATGTCCATCCTTACATCCTTTTGAACTACAACGACCAATACGATGATGTCAGCACGTTAGCTCACGAGTTGGGCCATACGATGCACAGTTATTACTCCAATAAGAATCAGCCGTATCCGACCGCCGACTATCCGATCTTCGTCGCAGAGGTAGCTTCCACTTTCAACGAGGCTCTTCTGATTGATAAAATGCTCAAAGAAATCGACGATGACGACACCCGGTTGTCGCTGCTGATGAATTACTTAGATGGGATCAAGGGGACTGTTTTCAGGCAGACTCAATTCGCCGAATTCGAGCTGCGTATGCATGAAAAGGCCGAACGCGGCGAGCCGCTCACAGGAGACGCCCTTACCGAGCTATACGGTGACATTCTGAAAAGATATTACGGCCACGATAAGGGTATTTGCCACATCGACGAGCTTTACACGGTCGAATGGGCATACATCCCGCATTTTTATTATGACTTTTACGTCTATCAGTACTCGACATCCTTTACCGCATCCACGGCGTTGGCCGAACAGGTATTAGGCAAAGAGAAAGGCGCGGTCAAAAATTACATCGACTTCATATCGGCGGGAGGATCCGATTATCCGATCGACCTTCTGAAAAAAGCCGGCGTGGATATGACCAGTGCCGAGCCATTCAACAAGACGATGGTAGCAATGAATCGCACAATGGATGAGATTGAGGCGATCCTGGCAAAAAAAGAGAATAGTAAGTAATAGCTCGTAGGGTGGGCAAATCCCGTTTTGCCCACGCGGAACATACACGTGTGCAATGAGTTGCACACCCTACCAAACTTGCACTAAAGGCAGTCAGCGATATTTAATGGACATCGTTCAGGATAAAGCATGAACTCCGATTCTTTTGTCAAGACAGAGAATTTGACCAGGATATACTCGTCCGGCACGATTGAGGTTGTAGCTCTCAGGAATGTGAGTCTGTCACTCGATCAGGGCCAGTTCTTCGGAGTCACCGGGGCTTCCGGCTCGGGCAAATCCACCTTGATGAATCTCCTGGCCGGGCTGGACCGGCCTTCTTCAGGCAGTATCAAAGTCGAGGGCAGGCTAATCTCCGAATTGGATAAGGACGAGTTGGCCCTTTACCGGCGTCACCAGGTCGGCATGATCTTCCAGTCTTTCAACCTTGTGTCTTCTTACAGCGCTCTGGAGAATGTCGCTTTTCCATTACTTTTTGCCGGCGTGGCAAAAAAAGAACGGAACAAACGAGCGGAACAAATGCTGGAAAAAGTAGGGCTCTACCCGCGGAAAGACCACCGCCCTTTCGAGCTTTCCGGCGGCGAACAGCAGAGAACGGCAATTGCACGGGCCCTGATAAATCAACCGAAAATCCTGCTCGCAGACGAACCCACCGGAAACCTCGACAGCATAACTTCGAGACAGATTGTGCAGATACTTTCAGACTTGAATAAAAAGCAGGGCTTAACAGTAATCATGATATCCCACGAGGAATCTTTGCTGGACGAATTCGCCGATGACGTCATTCACCTCCAGGATGGCAAAGTTGTTCAGGAAGAGAGAATCAGGTAAAAATCTATGAGAATCTCCGATTATATCGAGCAATCTTTTTCCAATCTGTGGAAGAAGAAGCTGCGCACCCTTCTGACTATTTTCGGAGTCATGATCGGTATCG
This sequence comes from uncultured Pirellulales bacterium, assembly GCA_964612465.1. Lineage (GTDB taxonomy): Bacteria > Planctomycetota > Phycisphaerae > Sedimentisphaerales > Anaerobacaceae > JAFGPJ01. The sequence continues at coordinate 12,091 of CAZTDF010000049.1, read as the reverse complement.
GAGCCCTTGTCTCGATGTTTTCTTTCGGCCAGGGAATCCAGGATAATATCACAAATACATTCAATGAGCTTCAGCTTTTCAATTACGTAAGTGTTTATCCCCGCTCTGAAAACAATCATGCCATTCCGTCTTCTGAACATCCCGGCGTACCGGAACAGGCCGGCCCTTATTCGCAAATTCTGGATGATGAATTCATCCGGGATATTACCGAAACCGAAGGTGTAGAATCGGCCTTTCCCGAGGTCCGTTTTCCCGCTATGATTCGATTCAATGATGAAGAAAAGTTCAGCCTTGTGCAGGTCCTGCCGGCGGATGTCTGTCAATCGGGCCTTATGAAACTACGAGCAGGCAGACCATACGCGCCCGCGGACTCGAACGCTCTAATCATAAGTGATTCGCTGCTGCGTCGTATGAAAGTTAAAGAGCCCCAGACCGTCATCGGGCAGAAAATCGTAATCTCGACCCTGACGGTCGATTTGAGCCTCTCCAATATACCCAACATCGTATCATTCCTCATGGGAAAAGGGCTGCCTTTTTCCAGGCAGAGCTATCAGTTCACAATTGTCGGTATTACTGAAAAAATGGGATTTGTCGGCCCGATGCCCGTACGTAGCGACGTTTTTATTAAGCCGGCCGAGTCGAATGATATGAAGAAACTATCGCTGACGAGCATCTGGGACCTCTTCCAGTCGTCCCAGCAGGCCAAAGGCTATTCCATGGTGAACATCAAGCTGTCCTCGACAAAGTACATTGAGCACGTTAAGGATAAAATGGAAGACAGGGGTTTCAGGACATTCGCACTGATAGACCATCTGGAAGAAATGAAAACGGGCTTTATGTTTATGAATATGTTTCTATTCGCTGTCGGGATGATAGCCATCACAGTGGCCGCTCTTGGAATCATCAACACCATGGTAATGTCTATCCTGGAAAGATACAAAGAAATCGGTATCATGAAAGCGGTCGGGGCCAGCGATGGGGACGTCAAAAAAATATTCCTTTTCGAGTCCGGAGCGATCGGTTTTTTGGGCGGCGTTTTAGGCCTTGCCCTCGGGTGGCTGGTGAGCATGATCATCAATCAAGTCGTTAACTACTTTATGGTTAAACAGGGAGCCCCCTACATGGACTACTTCAGCTTTCGCTGGTGGCTTGTCTCCGGAGCAATAGTATTTTCAATCCTGATAAGTCTGGCCGCCGGTATCTATCCTACAATGCGAGCGGCACGTGTTGACCCCGTCGTGGCACTGAGGCATGATTAACCTTTTGCGGCCGGGCAGAATATGCTGTAGATACAAAAGAAGGTTATTTCAGAGATTCGAAGAACCTCTTGAATCGCGGCTGATACTTGTCGGTTATGTCAAACGACCCGATGACACCTTTTGCCTGCCCAACGATCGATTCTCTGTCGACAAATCCGAAATATCTCGAATCTCTGCTGCTGTCCCTGTTGTCGCCCATTACAAAGTAGCTGCCCTGCGGCACTCTCACCGGCATGAAACTCCGCATCGCTTCAATCGAAGGAATGCTCATGACAGTATGAGTAACTCGACCTAAATCTTCCATTGCTAAAACACACTTAACTCTCCGCTTACCGGATAGAAGTTCCGTGTAATTCCCGCCAATTTTCGTATAAACAACAGGTTCTCCATTAAGGAAAAGCGTATTGTTTTTCATCTGGATTGTGTCGCCCGGCAGGCCAATCACTCTCTTGACCAACCGGACTCCGTCTTCAGGAGAAAAACAAATGACGATGTCCCCTCTTTCAGGATCCGACCATTTTGCAAGCCGATGCATAGTAAGAGGAATCCGGAGATCGTATGCTATTTTGTTCACATAGATCAAGTCACCTTCCAGAATAGTGGGGTTCATCGAGCCGGTTGGGACCCAATTCCAGTCCGCCAGCGATGATTTTAGAGGAATGACTACGAAGACGACGAAAAAAAGGGGGATTCGCCATTCCTTCCAGAACCTGTGTAAGTATTTCTTCACTCTTTCGGTCTTCATTTGTTTCCTCACTTAATTTTATCGGTTAGAAAAGTGTCAATTTATACGAGGAAAATGCGTTGATGTTCTCTTTTGATCGTATTTTATGCTGCTATTTGCATAGCAAACGCTCGATTTGTATCGCCTTGGGACCATTGCCCCCCTGGTTTGGGTGGAGGAACGATAAAATAGACATAATCCATGCACCTTTGATAAAATACGCCCTGTTCGGAGTTGCGTTTGTTACGGAGATTTGATATTTTAGTGCAACATCGAGGCGAAGTTGTGTCGCTAAACGTATGTGAAACAGGATTTCGACCAAAAAATAGATTAGTGGAGGCAAGATAATGAAACAAGCTGCAAGGATGTTATTTACGCTGGGTATTACTGTAATACTTTTTTTAACGCTGGCGGGCTGTCAGCAAGGAGCATCCGAATCAGGGAAAAAGGTTATGCTCTGGAACGGCAAAGACTTTACCGGCTGGAAGTTGTACGTCCCCGATGAAGGCGTTAATGTCAACGACATCTGGTCGCTTAAAGATGATGCTATATACTGCACAGGCAAACCCAACGGATATATGCGAACCACAGGCAAGTATGCGGATTACAAGCTGCACCTCGAATGGCGATGGCCGGGCCAGCCCACCAACAGCGGCGTATTGCTTCATGCCTCCGGAACGGACCAGGTATGGCCCCAATGCATCGAATGCCAGCTAAAAGCAGGCAGCGCCGGAGACTTCGTCCTGATGGGCGGTGCGGGAATTACTGTTGACGGCAAAAATATGCAGAACGCCGAGAAAAGATTCGTGGTAATACCAAAGAAACAGCAAAGCAGCGAAAAACCTGCCGGCCAGTGGAATACGTACGAAATCCATAGCGACAAGGGTACGATTAGCTGTTATGTCAATGGCTTGCTCCAGAACGAAGGAACCGCTGCGAGCCTAACTACCGGCTGGATCTGCCTGCAAAGCGAAGGCGGCCCTATCGAGTTCCGCAACATCTACATAGAGCCGCTCAAATAGAGTATTTTTCCGCTTTGATAAAGGCAGAAATCTATTGAGCTTTGTGTCATTTAAGAGGCAATCAGAGATATTAGAACTCTGAAGTTTGATAGAATTGCATTTTCACTTTACGGCTTGGATTATGTCCTCATGATGAGAAGAAATTAAAGCACATATCCGTTGAAAATAGCGAGTATTTCTTGACTTCTTGAGCGGTTAGAGGTATTCTATTTGCCCAAGATTAAGCATTTAAGGATAACAGAGAATATATGAAGGATATCGAGAAACCACAGGAACAATTCGAGGATATGCGTATCCTTGATGAGTTGAAGAATTCGTATCTCAATTACGCGATGAGCGTGATCGTTTCACGTGCGCTGCCGGACGTTCGCGACGGCTTGAAGCCTTCGCAAAGACGCATCCTGGTTGCAATGAACGACTTGAACCTCGGCCCCCGAAGCAAGCACCGAAAGTGCGCAAAGATCGTCGGTGATACCGGCGGCAATTACCACCCTCACGGTGACCAGGCAACCTATGGAACACTGGTCAGGCTGGGCCAGGAATGGAATATGCGTTATCCGCTGGTGAACCCGCAGGGCAACTTCGGGAGTATCGATTCCGACCCACCGGCGGCGATGAGATATACCGAAGCAAGAATGGCGGCCCCGGCAACGGACATGCTCGAAGATCTCAAGCACGATACCGTTGATTTCATGCCGAACTACGATGAGACCCGGACCGAGCCAACGGTTCTGCCGTCGAAGTTCCCGAACCTGCTGGTCAACGGCTCAACCGGAATCGCGGTCGGAATGGCCACGAACATCCCGCCGCACAACGTCGCCGAGGTTTGTGACGCCCTGCTGTTGGTTATTAATGAGCCGGACTGTGGATTCAAGGATATTATCAAGCTTCTGCCCGGCCCGGACTTCCCAACAGGCGGAATTATCTGCGGCAGAAAAGGGATAATGGACGCCTATACGACCGGCCGGGGCCACTTGACCGTTCGAGGAAAAATCGGTGTCGAGACGAACAAAAAGGGCAGGGAGAGGATTGTCGTCACCGAGATACCGTACATGGTCGTTAAGACCACGATAGTCTCAAAGATCGCAGATTGCGTTCACAACAATACGCTCCCGGAAGTAGCCGACGTCAGAGATGAATCGGATCGTCACGGCCTGCGGATTGTCGTGGACCTGAAAAAAGACGCCGAAGCCGAAGTCGTGCTGAATAAGCTGTATCGCTACACTCTTCTGCAAACCACTTTTGCCATCGCAAATATCGCGCTGGTCAATAACAGGCCTGAAACACTCAATATCCGGGAGATGCTCGATTGCTTCATTGAGCATCGCAAAACGGTCATCCGCAGACGAAGCCGGTTCCTGCTGAAAAGATGCCGGAACAGGGCCCACATCCTCGAAGGCCTTCTTCTGGCGGTCAGTGACATCGACGAGATTATCGATTTAATAAAGAACTCACCGGACACCCCCGCCGCAAAGCTGAACCTGATGAATAAGCCTTTGCGATTGGCCGAAGTCTCTACGCTGAAGAAAATCCTGCCCGAGGCTTTTATTAAGGAGAAAAGCAAGGGCGAACATTTCCTTACCGGCCCGCAGGCTGATGCGATTTTGACAATGCAGTTGCAAAGGCTTACCGGCCTGGAAATGGAAAAGCTCGCTAAAGAGTACGCCGACCTGACCGAGCAGATAGAGGGCTATGAGGCGATATTGGCCAGCGATCAAATCCTGCTGGACATCATCAGGGAAGACATTTATGAAATCAAGGACAAGTTCGGTGACGCCAGGCGGACAAAAATCACCGCTGCCGCCGAGATGTTCGCCGATGAAGACCTGATCGCCGAGGAGGAAGTCATCGTCACGGTAAGTCACAGCGGATACGTCAAGCGGCTTCCCATAGATACATACCGCAAGCAGGCCAGAGGCGGCAGAGGAATTATCGGCTCGGATACAAAAGAAGGCGATTTCATAAAACATCTGTTCATCGCCTCCACCCATGATTATCTGCTGATTTTTACCAATCGCGGCAAGTGCTACTGGCTGAAAGTTTATGACATACCGAGCATGTCAAGACAGAGCAAGGGCAGAAATATTGTCAACCTGCTGAAGCTTGGAAACCAACAAATCGCATCGATCATCAACGTCAGCAGTTTCGACGATGAAATCGCTGAAGAAGGCGAAGAAGCACAACAGCGGCAACTGGTAATGGCCACAAAAAACGGCATTGTCAAAAAAACGAGATTGTCGGCCTACGGCAATCCGAGAGCCAACGGGGTTATCGCCATTAATCTGGATCCCAACGATGATTTGATTGATGTTGCTTTGACCACAGGTTCCGATCATATTATCCTCGGCACGCGAGACGGTATGACGATACGCTTTAACGAAAGCCAGGTTCGCTCGATGGGCCGAGTCTCGCGAGGGGTCAAAGGGATTAACCTGCGCACCGGCGATGCTCTCGTCGGCATGGTTATTGTCGAGGAAAAAGCCGCCCTGTTCACGGTATGTGAAAACGGATACGGTAAAAGAACCGGCCTTGATAATTACCGGTCACAGAGCCGCGGCGGAGTCGGTTTGAAAAACATAAAGACAAGCTCCCGGAACGGCAAAGTCGTTGCGCTCCAGGCGGTCCATAGCAAGGATGATCTGATGATGATAACCGCAAACGGGATAATTATCCGCACCGGACTCGACCAGATCCGTTCGATCGGCCGGAATACTCAGGGCGTGCGATTGATAAATCTCAAAGCCGGTGACAAGCTCGTTGCAGCCGAAAAGATAGTGTCCGAAGAAGCGGATAATTCTAAACCCGAATCCAACGAAAAAGGCAAGTCACAATCTAAACCGAATACTAATTCAAAACCGAAAAACAAGGACAAAGAACAATAAAAAGTGAAGCATATCGTGAATCGTGATTCGCACTCCACAGGATGCCTTGCGGCAGAGCTAATTTACGTAATTGCGGGCAAAGATGATTCTCTTGTCAGCTCTCAGTGCCAGGAGCTTCTCGACGGGCTTTTGGAGCCGTCCCAAAGAGCTACGGGACTCTTTGACGCCGAGGCGGCTTCGGTCTCGGCATCGGATGTGCTGGATGAACTGCGGACAGCACCGTTTCTAACCGGCAAACGAGTCGTTCGTATAAAGGGAGCCGACGAATTCATATCCAGGAACCGTCCGCTGCTCGAAAAATATTTTGACAATCCCTGCCCCACGGGACGACTCCTGTTAACAGTAAAGAGCTGGGATTCCCGCACTAAGCTGGCTAAAAAACTGCCAAAGGTCGGCAAACTCATCAGCGTCACAGAGCCAAAACGTTGGGAATTACCCCAGCGCCTGATGGGATACGCAAGCGATGCCTACGATAAGCGACTGAACAGAGCCACAGCCGAACTTTTGGTCGAGTTGACAGGGGATGAGTTGACACGACTATACAACGAAATCGACAAGCTGGTTTTATACGCTGGCGATGAGAAGGTCATAACACAAAAGCATATCGAGTCACTCATTGGCCATAATCGTTTATTCAGCGCCTTTGCCGTGATAGATGCCATCATCGCCGGCAACGCCGGGGTGGCGATAGAGCGTTTAAGAGGCATGTTCGCAGCAGATAAATCGACCGAGTACACCGTCGTCGGCGCCTTCGCATATCATATTCGAAAAATGTTCGATGCCAGAATCCTGCTTGATAAAGGTGTGCAGCAACGTCAAATCGAAAAGAGGCTGCGAATATGGGGTGACACGAACGCTTTTTTCGCACACCTGCGGCAAATGAGTTTGAAACAAATCGGCAAATACCTCCAGCAACTGGGCGAAACCGACTACGAAATTAAGACCGGCCAAACACAGGCAAGAGTGGCAATGGAACAATTGGTGCTCAAGTTAGCCGCACGGACTACCGCCGGCAGAAACGTCGCAGGAAGTATGTAGCATAATGCCTGACTCCACACATGTACGGCAATCGCTAAAACTTTAATTGCCCGGAATCTGTTTCTGCCCTGCCATTTCGAATTTCAGCGAGCCATTTGTCGGATTTGGATTTGCTGAAGCCTAAAAAGGCCGATTCCTTATCGTGATTTTCAAATGCTTTCAAGGCTCTGTGCTTGTTCACATTTGCATAGCAGTAAACACAGCCGTGCGGACAGGTGTCGTAGGTGCCGATATCGGAGCTTTCGGTGCAGCCGCATCCTTTCCTTGTCGGCTTTTCTTTGTACTCAAGCCCTTGGGGAAAGAATAAGCTCTCAATAACACTGCCGTCTATACAATGGCCCTTGTGGATGCCGTCGTTTACTAAATAATCGCCGCAGCATGAAAACATCCGCATGCCGTGACATTTCGCGATCTCGGACAATTCATTTGCCATGTCAATTTTGAAATCTTCGCTGCAATTTGTGATTTTAACACCCGCGGTTCTTTCAAGCTCTTCAAAGCTGCGTTTAACCTTGCCGTATTCTGTCACGAAGCTAAAGTAGCAACGCTCAACCAGACCCTCGAACTCGGATGCAAGCTCTTCGAAAGCCCTGATGTAAAAGTCGCGGTCACAAACGCTGGAAATAATGATCGGATCGAACCGCCAGTTTATATGCTGCGGTGAATATGTTCTGCTTAGCTGCTTTAGGCCTTCAATCGCCGCTTGTCTTTCCACGTTGTTTTCAAAGACGTCCGGCAGAGCAGTAACGGTGTAGTTGAAATAGAATTTGTACCCCATCTGGTCGATAACTTTCAGGCTCTCAAGAAAGGGGCTGAAATTCTTGGACCAGAACACAAAACACACGACGTCTTCGGGCTTGAGCAATACGATATATTTTCGCCCGCCGAACGGATTTACAACGCCGGCAAAACCCTCTTCGAGCCGGCGCATAAACCAGTCGCCGTAAAACGCGGGGATATCGGTTCTGCGCGATACTGAAATAATTCTTTTCATAACTGTTCAATCTTTAAATCTGTGCCTTGCCCTAAATCTTATGGAACAATTGCTTCTAACACAAACACTTTTCCAATTCAGCAACGGTCTTGACGCCTGAGCAGGATTCGATTAGAGTTTTTAGCTGCATAGGAATCTTATCCGTCGAAGCGGACATATACAGGAGTCTGACTATGAAACGTTTGCTTTTCATGCTTATTGTTCTAATGATGTTTCACAAAAGCGTCGCCGGACAGGAGATCGTTTTCGAACACCTTGACAAGCCGCGTGTTATAGTGCTGACCGATATCACAAACGAGCCGGATGATGAGCAGTCAATGGTGCGTTTCCTGGTTTATTCCAACGAATACGACATCGAGGGCTTGATAGCGACAACATCGGTCTGGCTCAGAGATAAGGTTCGGCCCGAAAAAATCCGCGAGCGAATCAAGGCGTACGGCAAGGTTCGTAAGAATCTTTTGAAGCACGCTCCGGGCTATCCCAGCACCGAACATCTGCTGAGCGTCACCAGAGCCGGGCTGCCCGAGTTCGGCATGGAAGGCGTCGGGCCCGGCAAAAGCTCCGAGGGTTCGCGCCATATCATCAAGGTGATCGACAGGCCGGACGACCGCCCTGTCTGGATCAGCATCTGGGGCGGTGCCAACTGCCTGGCTCAGGCACTCTGGGATGTCAAGTATACCCGCAGCCGGCAACAACTTGACGCTTTCGTCTCTAAGCTGCGGGTATATACAATTTCCGACCAGGACAACTCCGGACGCTGGATGCGAATCACGTTTCCGAATCTGTTCTACATCGTCACGCCCAGCGAGGTGGGCCATCACGAATACTACAAGGCTACATGGACGGGCATTTCCGGCGACCGGCAGTATAAGAACGGGCCCTTCCACAAATTCGAGCTCGTCGACAATCCCTGGCTTGAGCAAAATATCATCAAATACCACGGCCCGCTCGGTGCACTTTATCCGAAACTGAAATTCATCATGGAAGGTGACACTCCCTCGTTCATCGGCCTGATCAGCAACGGGCTGGGCAGCCGAATCAGCCCTTCGTACGGAGGCTGGGGTGGACGCTACGTCCTCTGCCAGACATATGCCGAGACCCAACCCATCTGGACAAGCGCGCGAGGCGCTCAGGATACGGTCATCGCTGAAAACGGCATCGAATATACCTCCGATCAGGCGACCATCTGGAGATGGCGGGAGGCGTACCAGCATGATTTCGCGGCCCGAATGGACTGGTGCGTGGCAGAAACGGTCAAAGCGGCCAATCACAATCCGGTAGCAGCTTTTAACAATGACAAAAGCAAGGCCGTGGCTAACTTAACTGTCAAACCCGGGCAAACAGTCCAACTAAGTGCAGCCGGGACCTCCGACCCGGACCGAGACAAGATTTCCTGCCGCTGGTTCGTTTACAGGGAAGCAGGTGACTATACCGGCACAATCAGCATCCAAAACAACAACGCCAAAGAGACAAGTTTCACAACTCCCCATGCGAGCCGGGCAGGAAAAATCCACATTATTCTCGAAGTAAAAGACGATGGCGAACCTAATTTGTACAGCTATCGCAGAATAATTGTCACTGTTGAACCGTGAGCAGGAAGATTTTCTGCTTCAAACGAAAAAGCAGATGACTTTCCGAGAAGTGATGTCACTGATGATCCGAAGTTTTCTATCATGCATTTCATAGAGCCCGACCACATTGGCATACTTGCTGCTTTCGGGCAGGACTTCGGTCAGTTGATTAGGTATCTCATTTAGTTTTGCTCTATTGAAAATTGTGCCGGGCTTTTCCGGGAAAAGAGCAACATAGAAAATATCTCCCTCGACCAAATCCTGGAAGAAGTGGGTTCCAAAGGACAGTTCCGGCATCAAGTTGCCGCCTTCATACGCAATCTCCGCAAGCACGGCGAATTTGTTGATTTCATGAAAGCTGACAGGAACTCCGAGACTCGGCGTAGTTGTCCCCCATCTGCCCGGCCCAAAAAGAACAGTCGGTTCGGCGTCTTTTGTCGTGATTTGCCTGTTAAGTTCGCCTACCAGCCTGGCAATGTCGTATTTTCCTGAAAGCGGCAAATCGATATATGTTTTCGGATCGACATAAATCACTTTTTTGATATCCTGACAAATACCGCCGCCCATGAAGTTACCTTCGCATGAAAACAAAATCGTCTCCGGATCGGTCTGTTCAGGGATATCAACCTTGCCCTGTTGGCCTCTGGTTTGCAGAGGCCGGCATTGCAGCAAATTGATCAGGGGTTTCCGATCATCGGTGAAGTTTACGGTGAACTCTATGTCAACCGGATATTGATAGTGGCTTTCCAGAACCTTCAGGATATTCTGCATAATCCGGATGAAGGACGTCTCAGTCAGCAGTTTTTCGAATGTAAGCAGCCAGTATTCTGTGTTACCTCTGCCATTTTGCCTGGCCTGCCTTGCCAACAGGTAATCCCGTACTGCGACAAGCTCCAGCCTGACATCTGTCTTTTCATCTACAAGCTTCTGGAAAGAAATCGTTCTAAAAGTGTTTTTTTGGGTATCGAGCAGGTCCACGTGATGCTGCGAGTACTTTCGAACGTCGTTCATCCCGTCGAGGGGCCTGACAAGAGGCTCATCGAGCGCGATGATTCTGGGGTAATCATCCTCCACGCGATTGACTGCTCGTGTGCCCAGCCCAAAGACAAGTCTCAGCATCCCGGCTTCCGGGTTCAGGTCCGGCTTCCACACAAAGGCGTTATGTGACATGCCAACGCCCGCCAGGTCCGGAAAAAAATAACCGTTTCTATACGAGCCGGAAACACGCTGCACTAACAAGGCCATCTGCTCATCCTGTTGATCGAGCCCTCTTTGTAACCGGTACGTCAGGGCGTCTTGGCTCATCGTGCTGGCATAAACCGTTCGCACAGCTTCTTCAAAATCCGCATACCGCTGCTCGGGACTGCCCTGATTGACACAAAAAACACTTTCGTACTTGCCCGCAAAGGCGTTGCCAAAAGCATCTTCAAGCAGACTGCTCGACCGGACGATGATCGGCGACTGCCCGAAATACTCAATCATTTCCTGAAACTGCTCTCGTATCTGGTCAGGAAATTTACCTTTGAGAAGTTTATCCCTTAATTCCGCCGCAATTTTGAAATAACCTTCTTTAGTCTTCTGCTCAACCCGCAGCTTCCAGCATCCGTTCTCCACAAGATACGTGTAGAAAACATCCGAGCCGACATAAAATGAGTCGTGCGGTTCGAGGTGCCTGCTCAAATCGAACTCATCCTTAGTGACGATTTTGTTGGCAAGCAGCATCCCGACTGCTTTGCCCCCGATGAATCCAGTCCCGACGAGTCTGCTTTTGATAGCACACAAATCTCCAAGCGTAAAATGCTTCGTAGCCAGCGACAAAATTCGTTCATCCCGGCCAATCATGATCTTGCAGAGGTGCTCGACCATCTCTCGCGTAGCCAGTTCTGAGGTATCCGGCTGCATGGAGACTTCAGCCGATTGGGAAAAAAGCCTGTCCCAATAATCAATCGCTCGTTCGGGGGGTTTAAGCCCTCGTTCGGAAATATACGAAAGCAGCTTAGTAGCATCGATACTGCTTGTGATTGGCACGAATCCGCCATTATTCTGCAGGTGTGCCAGGAACATCGTAGGGGAGTAGCGTTTCCAGACTTTCAAAGGGTGTAGATAATTTTTGCCCTCGACGTTGTAAAGGTCCAGCAGAAGCTGCGTGGTCTCCCGGATACGAGCGATTGTCTTGAATGAATGGCGGTTTCGAAGAAGCGCGAAATAGGCGATCGTATCAAGCTCGAACAGGTACGGGCAGGTCACCATGAAGAAGTTGCCTATCATCAAATCAGTAGCCCAGGCGTCGAGCAGATGCGAAAGGCAATCGAAAACGTAATACGCCTCTTTGCCCTCGCCGGCTATGATAGCATGAACCTGCGTGGTAAACGCTTCAAAACCGCTGCCTGCATCCAGATTGTAAATTCTGACGCCTGCATCGGGTTTCACCAGGGGCTGATGGTCGGCAAACCGCATATACACCAGCCGGCGCTGCTGCTGCTTTGCCCGCTCAACATAGGGATCGACAAAGGCGGCAAAATTCTCAATGCGATCCACCTGCCAGACCACGTTGTCGCCCTTTTCAAGGCCGGTCAAGATTGTGTCAAGACCGTCAATTCC
>CAZTDF010000048.1:0-23585 GCA_964612465.1 uncultured Pirellulales bacterium | reverse complement strand
GCCGCTATGTCTTCGTCGAGCATCACGAATCTCACGCCGCCAGCGCTTTTTTCCCTTCCGGATTCGACGAGGCGGCCATTCTCACAATGGATGGCGTCGGAGAATGGGCGACGGCCAGCTTCGGCACGGGTAAAGGCAACCGGATTCAACTGACCAATGTTATCCACTTCCCGCACTCGTTGGGGCTGCTATATTCGGCATTTACATACTTCACCGGATTTCGCGTCAATTCCGGCGAATATAAACTCATGGGCCTTGCCCCTTACGGCGATCCTGTTTACTACGACGCCATCAAGGATAATCTAATCGACGTCAAGCCGGATGGCTCCTTTCGTCTGAATATGTCATATTTTCCCTATTGCCATAAGACCGTCATGACGAACAAAAAGTTCGAAAAACTTTTTGACGGGCCGCCGCGAAGGCCTGAATCGCCCCTGACCCAGCGTGAAATGGACATTGCCGCCTCGATTCAGAAGGTTGCCGAAGAGATAATGCTGCTTGCCGCCCGGCACGTTTATAAACAGACGAATATGAAGAATCTCGTCCTGGCCGGAGGTGTGGCACTGAATTGTGTCGGTAACGGCCGGATCCTGCGAGAGGGGCCGTTCGAGAATATCTGGATTCAGCCGGCGGCGGGAGATGCCGGCGGAGCAATCGGTGCCGCCCTGTTTGTCTGGTATCAATTGCTGGGCAACCAGCGCAAAGCTGAGGGACGCGACTTCCAGCGTGCTTCACTGCTGGGGCCGGCTTATAGTGACGAGCAAATCTGTAAGTTTCTCGATTCCGTAGGTGCCAAATATCAATCCTATGCGGACCACGAGCAACTGATTGACAAAGTAGCAGATCTTATTGACAAGGGAAAAGTCGTGGGCTGGTTTCAGGATCGTATGGAATTCGGACCCCGCGCTCTGGGAAACCGCAGCATTATCGGGGACGCCCGCAGCGAAAAAATGCAGTCGGTCATGAATCTCAAGATCAAGTTTCGCGAATCGTTTCGGCCCTTTGCTCCATGCGTGCTTCGCGAGCACGTCCAGGATTATTTTGAGATGCAGCCCGGGCAGGATAGTCCTTACATGCTGCTGGTCGCCCCTCTCAGGGAAGCTAAGCGCCTGCAAGTCAATACACCGCCGGCCCGGCTCAAAGGTCTGGACAAACTGAAAGCCAAACGCAGCGTCGTACCGGCGGTTACGCATGTGGATTATTCGGCACGTATCCAGACTGTTGATGCCGAGCGGCACCCGAAACTTCATCGTCTAATGAGGCGTTTCAGCGAAAAGACCGGATGTCCGGTGATTATTAACACCAGTTTCAATATCCGCGGCGAACCGATTGTCTGCTCTCCGGAGCATGCTTATCGATGTTTTATGGCTACAAATATGGACGTTTTGGTAATGGAAGACCAGTTGCTGTACAAAGAAAAGCAACCGCATGCCAGGCAGCATGAGATAGATGAGTATAAAGCTCAATTCGAATTGGACTGATTTATATCTCGGAGTAGTATGATATGTCGTTAATTGAAATAAACTGGCACCCTGATCGGAAGCAACTACGCGGCTTTGGTTTTGCTGCCTTGATTGCAACAACCGCTATCTCGCTGTTGCTTTACTTTATGAAAGGATTGCCGATTTATTGGGCAGCGGCCATATTTGTCTTTGGTTTTATTATCTTTCTAAGCAGCAGGCTGTATCTAAGATTAATAAAGGTGTTTTATCTGGCCTTAACGGCAGTGACGAGCCCGATAGGATTCGTAATCAGTTTTCTATTAATGGCGGTTTTCTATTATTTGCTGATCACGCCCCTGTCGCTTATATTTCGCTTAATAGGCCGTGATCCGCTCAACCGCAAGTTTGATCCTGATACGAGCAGTTATTGGCAAACTCATTGTCAACCCGATAGTCTCGATCGCTATTTCCACCAGTTCTAAAATTGGAGAGCATAGATGCCTAAAAATACTCAACAGAAAGATAACCGCAAGTTTGATGAACTTGCCGGCCAAAAGCGTCCATCTCTGCTTGCAGAATTCTGGTTTTTTCTCAAACACAATAAAAAATGGTGGCTGTTGCCGATACTTATTATCCTGCTGTTGTTGAGCTTGATTATACTGCTTGGCGGAACTGCAATAGCACCATTTATCTATCCGCTCTTTTAATGGCGCTTAATATTTTACGCACCTTTGCGGAATTAGGATCTATCTGCAAAGCAATCTCAAGCTCTTTGATAGCCTGGCCCCTTTGTCCCTGTTCCTGCAGAACGATTCCCAGATTGTAATGCAGGTCCAGGTTGTCCGGCACGGATTTCAGGCCGTTGCGATACGCTTTCAGTGTCTTGTCGACCTTGCCCTGCTGGAACAGCACTAAACCCAGATTGTTGTGTGCTTCGGCCCTGTCCGGCACTAATTGGACCGTTCTGGAATAATGCTCAACAGCTTTGTCATAATTTTTCTTAAGGTGATATGCGAATCCTAAATTGAAATGCGACTCGGCAAAAGTGGGATAGATTCGTACCGACTGAAGATTGTATCTGACAGCCGAATCAATATCTCCCCCTTTGCCGCATAATAAACCTAACACAGCCAGAGCTTCATAATGATGCGGAAGAAAATTCAGAACCGTTCTATACTGAGCTGCGGCGGCGTTGTCTTTGCCCAAATCTTCGAGCAATTGGCCGTACTTCCAATGCAGCCACCAGTCCGATGGCGTTTGCTCAATCGCCCGGCGATACTGAGCTTCAACTTGGTTAATAACCTCCGGAGAAATAGCTGCCTTATAAGCATCGATTTGAAGCTCCATTCGCCTGACCCGCTGATTGTGGTAGAGCTGATTCGTGAAAGGCGCCTGCTTTATATAATCATTCAGAACCTTCTCGGCGATGTTGTACCGGTCCCAATCCGTGTACGCCAAATCCCGAGCACACTCGTCCTCGGTCGGGAAAGGACGATCATTTGCCCTGTAATTTTTTATCCGTTCGGGAAGAATCTTTTCCACCTGCTCGAAAATCGCTCCGGCCAAAAGATAATTGCCTTTAATATTCATGTGGACGTGCTCATAAAACAGTTCCTCGCCCGGAATCTGGTAAGGGCTGTTCTCTTCGAAAACTTTAACGGTGTCCACCAGGTAAATGCCGTCTGCGGTCCTGTTTCCGGCTGTGTCGCGCACAATTTCGTTAATCCGCGCATCGGCACGAAATCTCAGCGTGTCCAATTCACGCGCCAGGTTATATACTGTACGGGCGTTCACATATTTGCCCATTTCCCAATAACACCGGCCCAGGCGAAACTGCAGGTCTGCGTAGCTGTCATCAATTTTAGCAGCCTTCAGGTACAACTCAACCGCCCTGGCGTAATTTCCTTCGGCCTCAAGCGTAATACCCTGCTGATAAATCTCGTCCCAGCTTGTTTTTACGCGAGCCGTCATGTCCGGCCTGTGAAGGGATGCAAACGGAGGACTGTCTTTCAGGTTGCAGGGCACCGTAGAAAAAATTATATTTATACCGCTCCCGCAGGCAAGGCGACGAATATCCTGCAGGTTCCTCTGGAAGTGCTCGTACACGATTTCCAGGCTGGTGTCCTCCGCTCTTACCTGCTTATCGAGAAACATTTCCAGGCCGCGCCAAATCTTCGGGGCCTTGCCGGCGCCTGCCGATTCCAGCAGATTCGTCACGAGCTGGCCCAGCTTTGTAGCTTTAAGCGCAATCCTCAGGCGGATGGCAGACATGCTGGAGCTCATCGTCGAAAAGACGGTACCGGCCCCGTAGGGACCGACCACTTCGTTATTGCCGAGATATACGATAAACAGGTCGCCCTGATATTGCGTGCAATCGTCGGCGATTTCAAGAACCACATGAGAATTAATGGCCGGCATCGCGGCGGTAATAACTTCGAAATTCGCTTTCGGATACTGCAGGCGCAGCATAACTTCCAGCATCCGTCCGAAACAAAACGCTCCATCCGGCGTACCTGCCGCGGCGGAAGCTCCCATTACAAAGATACGATAGGTATCTTCCGACTTATTAGCAGGAAAAACAAACGGCTCGGTTGTCCGGGCGATGTTCGGGTGAAAGAACCGCCATGCAAATTTGGTGTTGTTATAGTAACAAGGCTCATCATTAATTTTGTCTTTGATGGTTATGGTTGTGGGAAAACCGTAGCCGACAATACGCAGGGAAATTTCGAGCAACAAAAACAGAATAGCTGGTATGACGGTAACCGCAATAATGCGAAACAGCCAGAGACGCCGGCCGGTCACTAAAGGCGGCGTCACTTTTTCCCCGCCCTTATGCTTATCTTTCTTTTTGGAGGAAGCGGTGTTTTTTTTCGCCGGCAAGTGATTTTTGCCTTTGCGCCGCAGGACGTTTTGTTTAGTACGCGATGAGGATTTCCTGCCCTTTTTTCTGTGTTTGTCAGGCATTGGTTAGTTTCTGCAAGCGCGTTTTTCTCTCAAAAACAGTTTAGTCGGCGGTAATCTTCTTCAGGTGTGCAACTTCGGCCCTGGTTAATGTTCTGAATTTGCCAACGCCAAGGCCTCGGACGGTAAGCTTGCCGAAGCTCGTTCTCGTCAGCGATTTAACAGGCAAGCCGACGTTTGCCAACATTCTGCGAACCTGACGGTTCAGGCCTTGTCTGATGGTAATTTCAATTGAAGATTCGTTATGTCTGCGTTTTAATATTTTTACTGACGCCCTGCCGGTTTTGCCCTCCGCCAGCCAGACTCCTTTTTTCAACTTTTCAACTTGTTCTCCGGAAATCTCACCATTAATCCTGACGACATAGGTCTTTGCAATTCCATATCTGGGATGTGTCAGCCTGTTCGTCAACTCGCTGTCGTTGGTCAGAATAATCAGGCCCGTTGTATCGGCATCGAGTCTGCCGACACAAAAGATACGCTCACTGGTGTGGACAAGGTCAATTGCCTTTTTCCTTCCCCGGGGATCGCGGTTTGTGCAGATGACACCCTTGGACTTGTTCAAAAGGAAATAGACCTTCTGTGCAGCACGAATCTTTTTCCCGTACACCGTGATAATATCTTTGTCCGGGTCAACGAAGGCCGGCAGCTCGTCCACCACTTTGCGGTTCACCCTGACCTCTCCGCTGAGTATCAGTTCCTCGCATTTTCTCCGGGAATCGATACCCGCCGCCGCCAATACTTTCTGTAATCTTTGTTCAGCCATAATAAGCTTAATCAATAAGCCGGGATATTGCCAAAGCTGATACCAAGCTTATCGACGTAAATAATTATGATACAAGATAAAACCCAAAGAACAAGGCCGATCTGAAACGGCAAATCTTTGTACATAAGCTGCAGCGGGTCAGAGAATCTGCCCTGTTGTATTAACAAACTGAAACGAAAAATGCAGTACAGAACCAGCGGCGTAGTATAAACAAGATTATTCGTGCCGAAAATCCTCAGTGTCCTGTCATCCATCGCATATAGCAGAAAACATACCACTGCCAGGCCACTTGTGACATCAAGCATGTGAGCGAGCAACTCGGGCGTATAGCCGGCCAACGTTTCGCGAAATGATTCGCTGTTTTCACGAAGCAGGATTATTTCGCCCCGGCGTTTGCTGAACGCCAAAAACAGGCACAGGGCAAAGGTGCAAATGATCAGCCAGGGCGAGATAAATACGCCCACAACGATTGCCCCGGCGATAGCCCGCAGACAGAAACCTATCGATATGACCACGCAGTCCAGAATCATCATTTTCTTGAACAAGAGCGAATAGAGAATCATCAGCACAATATATGCCAGGATGACAGTTGCAAAGCTTTGAGCGAGCGTGGAACTACCGATGATTGCCGCCGCTGCACATAGAGCAGACACCACAACCGCAGAGTTAATACTAACACTTCCCGCCGCGATTGGCCGTTTGCGTTTTTCGGGATGAAGGCAGTCCGCCTTGCGGTCAATAATGTCATTGAAAATGTAAATAGCCGAAGCAGCTAAACAGAAGCAGAAAAAAGCGCCAATCGCCCTGCCGATAGCAAGAGGGACGATAATTTTCTGTCCAAATATCAGGGCTGCAAACACAAATACATTCTTGGTCCAGTGCTTCGGACGCATTATTTGCAAAAGTTTCATACCACCACCTTTCGCTGTTTATCGCCAGAGTCAGTCTACAATTCCCAGAAAAACAGGAATTCGTTTATTTGATGCTATTGACTTATTGAAAATATCGACATTCAGGCCGATAAGGCGTAAAATAAAATTATATGGTAATAAGTGCGTACTGCATAGCATATCGTGAAATTTTATGTAGGATGGGGCGAGAATTACGAGGCTCGAATTATGATAACGACTGTTGTTTTTGATTTGGACGACACGCTTTACGATGAAATCGAGTATTGCAAAAGTGGCTATAGAGCCGTAGCTGAGTTTCTCGTCGAGCTGCCTGAGGCACCACCTGCCGAGCGTGTTTTTGGCGCTCTATGGAAACAATTCACTGCCGGCAACCGAACGAAGACTTTTAACGCGGCTCTCGATGAGCTTGACATGAGCTATGATGATAAGCGTATTGGGGAACTGGTAAATATTTATCGCAACCACATTCCGAAGATAACACTGCCCCAGGACAGCAGGGACATCCTTTGCGAGCTGGGAGTGAAATATACGCAGGCTTTACTAACAGACGGTTTTCTGCCGGGGCAAAAATTGAAAGTACAATCGCTGGGAATCGAGAAATTTTTTAAGTGTATTGTCTATACAGAACAGCTCGGCAGGGAATTCTGGAAACCGTCGCCGGCCGGCTTCGAAAAAATAATTCAAATCCTCAAGACAGAGCCGGAAAATATGGTTTATATCGCTGATAATGAAAAAAAGGATTTTATCGCGCCGAATAAATTGGGATTTTTAACCGTTCAGCTAATTCGTTCGGCACGTATACACACTTCAATCTCCGCCCAATCCGGAGCTAAAGCACAATGCATAATACACAAAATCAGCCAATTACCCGCCCTTTTAGACGGACTTTGAGGCTTTCGTTCGTATCGTATGCCACGCCCAAAATCCACGCTGACAATCTCCAAACAATCATTCTGCTGAAAAAGCCTTCTATGCGGGCTTTTTTTGTTGACTTTGATACCGTTTCCGGCGATAATATGTTATCTAAACAAGCTTTTAGGGTGATTTTCAATATTTCTAAGGAGTTTTTATTATGCCAGCACGCAGGAGAAAGCAGAGCAATGCCATGCTCTACACTCTAATAACCTTTGTCGGGCTTTTTATTGCTACGACAACGGTTGCGGTTATCTACTACGTCAAAGCTGAAGAGTATAGGACAGCTGAGGCCGACCTACAGCGAGAAATCGACAATTTAGCCACTGACAGAGAACGCCAGGCATTGGGAACAATAGTAGGAACAAAACAACCACGTAAAACATGGCTTGGTACAATGGTCGATTATTTTGATAAAACCGTTTCTCTGGTCGCAGGCGGAGTGGCTGAGCCAACATCGGCCGAAGTCAAAGTAAACAACAGTAATACGGAAGTTACGAACGTCCTCGAACTGGCTAAGGAGCATATTACTATTGGGGACCCAAACACAACAGGTCTCATCCAAATAGTCCGGGGATTAAAAACAGAGCTGGACAAAACTATAAATGCAAAACTTGAAACCCAGAAGCAGCTCGAAGATCTGCAAACAAGATTTGAAAACGCGGACAAAGCCAATTTCGAAAAAGAACAAACATTGTTAGCTGAAAAAGATACATTACTACAGCAGCTTGCTGAGGATAAACAAAGACGTGAGGAGCTTTCAGCACTATTGGAACAAACAACGGGCGAGCAGGTTAAAACTCTCAGGGATCAGTTACAGCAGGCCAGTGATGATCTGAAAGCATTAAATGATGAACTGCTGAAGACCCGGGAAGAATTGAATATCGCTCAGGATGACCTGAAGAGCGAAAAGGAAAAGCTAAGCAAGATTGAGCCGGGGCCAAACCGTGAAGTGCTCGCTTATGAGCCCGATGGACATATAATATTAATTGACGACCAGGCCCAGGTAGTTCATCTGAATATCGGCATCGATGATCACGTTTATCAAGGATTAACACTTACAGTTTATGACCGAGGTACATCTATCCCGGAGGACGGCAAGGGAAAAGCCGAAATTGAAGTGTTCGATGTAGCAAAAACTTATTCAGCAGCAAGAATCACCCAATCGGAACTAAAAAAACCTATCTTGCAGGGAGATATTGTTGCAAATCTAATTTGGGACACCGACAGGACAAATGTATTTGTGATCGCCGGTGATTTCGACCTCGATAATGATGGAATGATTGATTACAACGGCGCCGACAAGATAAAAACACTAATCGAAAAATGGGGCGGCAAAGTTGACAACGCCATCTCCATTGACACGGACTTCCTCGTACTCGGCAAGCAGCCGCAAGTTCTCCAAAGACCGACCCTTGACGAACTGGACATAGACCCAAGGGCAATGGATGTATACAACGCCTCGCTACAACGGCTCAACCGCTACAATGGGCTTCGGGACCAGGCACAGACGCTATGGATCCCGGTATTCACATACGAGAGGTTCCTGTATTTTATCGGTTATAAAGGACATATCGGCCAGGCCGGCGCCTTTTAGCGGGTGGCTATCCCAATCGAGGCAACAAAAATCTCGCCTGTGTATTGAGGTGCGTTTGCAGAGACAAAGCTCTTCTTGACTGCGGCAAAAGTCACCGTCCATGCGGCCCGAATCACTTCGCCGAGCGGCTTACCGGAATCGCAATCCAGCCCGGACGGAATATCCACAGCCAGAACGGGGCTGTTGCAGGTGTTGATGCTTTCTATTAATCGTCTGTACTCATCGCTCAATTGTCCTTTTAATCCCGTGCCGAAAATGCTGTCAACAATTACGCCGGCGCCGGTGCTAAAACGCTCTACCTCGCCGGCGATATCCCGGCCAGCCGGATTCAGCAGTTCGACGGATCGGCCCATCCGCTCCAAAATGTCTAGGTTTATCTTTGCATCGCCTTTAATTTTATTTCGATCTCCGCACACGACCACAGCCACTTGAACGCCGCGATTGATCAGGTGCCGGGCAATCACATACCCGTCCCCGCCGTTGTTTCCGGTCCCGCAGAATATACAGACCTTCGGCTCGGCAATATCCTTGAGCTTGTCTTCGATTAGCTCGGCACAACTACGCCCGGCATTTTCCATCAGGACCACACCCGGTATGCCGAGTGTATTGATCGCCCACGCATCGAATGCACGAACTTCGTCCCTGGTCATTACGACACATTTTTTGTCCGGCGAATATCTTTCCATAGCTGAGCATTATACACCACAAAATGGGACTGTCAATTGACAAAATCCCGGAAGCCGTTTACAATGCCCGGCGGTTGGTATTAAGGCGGAGCTGCCGCCGGTTTTAAAAAAAGTGTAAAGTAATCTATATGAACATATTATTGACAAATGACGATGGAATTTTCGCGCCGGGCCTTGCCGCTATTTATAAAGAGCTGGTCGGGATCGGGAATGTTACGGTAGTTGCGCCTTCCGACAGCCAGTCCGGCGCCAGCCACAGCATTACCTTCGCCGAGCCGCTGGTTTGCAACAAGGTTGACATCAACGGCCTGTTCACAGGTTTCAGCGTCCAGGGTTCCCCCGCCGATTGCGTTAAGCTGGCGGTAATGCAGCTCCACGCCGAGCCGATAGACCTGCTTGTTGCCGGCATAAACAACGGAGCCAACGCGGGAATCAACGTTTATTACTCCGGCACGGTCGCCGCTGCGATGGAAGGTGCGTTTCTGAAAGTCCCGGCCGTCGCGATGAGCCTCTCAAGGGAAGAGAATATGGATTACGAGCAGGCTGCCAGGTATTGTGTCGAAGTCCTCAATAAGCTCATGCCGGTCAAAAAGGGCAACGTGCTCAATATCAATATCCCTGAACTGTCGAAAGGCCGGCCGAAAGGCGTGAGAGTCGTGCCGCACTCCAGCAAAGGATTCGACGAGTATTATATCCGGCAGACAAACGAGCAGGGACAGACCGTCTTTCAACTGGCTGGCGGCCCCCATCTGCTCGACGAGACCCCTACCGATACGACATCGTTGGCGGAAGGTTTCATAACAGTAACGGCTCTGATTCCCGATATGACTGACCGCCGGAAAACAAGCGAGCTTCAGAAAATAAAGTGGTGAACTGTTTTATCCGTATGCAGTTCACGAACGCAGACGTTATAAGAAACGACGGTGTCGTAGTCTTTCATTTTGCGCAAATTGAGGAAACGAATCGATGAAGGCATTGACGAAAAAGAAGCCCGAACCCGGGTTATGGATGGAAGATGTTCCTGTCCCTGAAGTCGGCAGCAACGACGTTCTGATCAAGATTCAAAAAGCGGCGATCTGCGGCACCGACATTCATATTTTCAACTGGGACCGCTGGTCCCAAAAGACCATCAAGACACCGCTGGTCATAGGCCATGAATTCGTCGGCACCGTTGAGAAGATCGGCGGCAATGTGCACGATGTCGAGATTGGCGAGCTTGTAAGCGGCGAAGGACATATCGTCTGCGGGCGCTGCCGGAATTGCCTGGCCGGACGAAGGCATCTCTGCACCGACCCGAAATGTATCGGCGTCAATCGAAACGGTGCCTTCGCCGAATACTTATCCATTCCGGTCACCAACATCTGGCATTGTGACACCAGTATCCCGAAAGACGTGCTGGCCTGCTTCGACCCGTTTGGAAACGCGGTTCACACAACGCTTTCGTATGACCTGGTTGGCGAGGATGTGCTGATAACCGGGGCCGGCCCCATCGGATGCATGGCCGTAGCTGTAGCTAAACATGCCGGTGCTCGTTATGTCGTGATTACGGATGTGAATCCATACCGTCTTGAGTTGGCCAAGAAAATGGGGCCTACATTGACGCTGGATGTCCGAAGCCAGAGCATCGAAGAGGCCGCTAAGAAGCTCAAAATGAAAGAAGGATTCGATGTCGGCCTGGAAATGTCTGGAAATCCGCAGGCGTTCAAGGATATGCTCACAAACATGTGCCACGGCGGCAAAATCGCGCTTTTGGGAATCATGCCGGAGACCTCCATCGACTGGGATTATGTCGTCTTCAACGGCCTGACAATCAAAGGTATCTACGGCAGGGAAATGTTCGAAACCTGGTACAAGGCCACGATGATGATTCAGGGCGGAATGGATCTGAGACCTCTGATTACCCACCGCTTCGACTACACAGAATACCCAAAGGCCTTTGAAGTTATGCGATCGGGCGAATCGGGAAAGGTGATTCTTGATTGGACGCAGGAATAAAAAAGCGGCTTAAATCACAATAGCAAGGGATAAGATATGTTTGGCCGAATGAAATCTCATATAGCTGAAGAACTCAAGCAAATCAGTAACGATGGACTATATAAGGCTGAGCGCATAATTACGAGCCCACAGGATGCCATGATTTCGATACAGACAGGCCGGAAAGTTCTCAACTTGTGCGCCAACAATTATCTGGGCCTGGCCGACCATCCCGATGTCGTTCGAGCCGCCCGGGACAGCTATGCCAAATGGGGATACGGCCTGTCGTCTGTTCGATTTATCTGCGGCACACAAGAGGTGCACAAAGAATTAGAAAAGAAAATCTCGGAATTTCTCGGCACCGAAGATACGATTCTGTATTCCTGCTGCTTCGATGCCAACACGGGGTTGTTCGAGACCTTACTTTCAGCCGAAGATGCCATTATCAGCGACCAGCTCAACCACGCCAGTATTATCGACGGCATACGCCTCTGCAAGGCCCAGCGTCTGCGATTCAATAACTCCGACATGCAGGATCTGGAAGGAAAATTGCAGGAAGCCCAATCGGCACGATTTCGCATGATTGCGACCGACGGTGTATTCTCGATGGATGGAACGATAGCAAAGTTGGATCGGATATGCGAGCTTGCCGAAAAATACGATGCTCTGACCATGGTGGACGACTCGCACGCTACCGGCGTACTGGGCAAACGCGGCCGCGGGGCTCCCGAGCATTGCGGCGTGATGGGACGCATCGATATCATCACCGGCACACTCGGCAAAGCCCTCGGCGGGGCCAGCGGCGGTTTCACCAGCGGAAGAAAAGAAATCATCGAGCTGCTCCGCCAGAGATCGCGCCCTTATCTATTCAGCAATACACTAGCGCCGGCCATCGCCGCGACCTCGCTCAAAGTCCTGGAAATGCTAATGGCATCGACGGAGCTGCGCGATAAGCTCGCTGAGAACACCCGCTATTTCAGGCGGCAAATCGCCGGACTCGGTTTAGACGTTATCCCCGGCGAGCATCCCATTGTCCCGATCATGCTCGGCGATGCTGTCTTAGCACAGAAAATGGCAGAGAAACTCCTGGAGAAAGGTGTTTATGTAATCGGATTCTCCTATCCGGTAGTTCCCACGGGAGCCGCACGGATTCGAACGCAAATATCCGCCGCACACAGCACAGACGACCTGGACTTCGCCATTGAGAAAATCGACAAGGTCAAACGAGTTCTCGGAATATAGCACAACATTCATCTCCGAACAAAAAATCCGATAATTAATTACCCGCCCAACTTGACTTGTCGCTTCAAATCCAGTATAATATAGGAAATTGAGCTAAAAAAACCAAAAAAAGGGAATAAGTGGAACACAAAGATGTTTTTGCGCATCTTGATTCTTGGGTGACAGATATATAAAAATATTGCTAATATTGATTCTCCACTAATAGTAAATGCACTTTTCATAGGGAAGGAAGTAATGAAAACAAAAGCTTTTACATTGATCGAGCTGCTGGTCGTCATCGCAATTATCGCTGTCCTGATGGCAATTCTGATGCCTTCCTTGAGGGCAGCCAAAGATCATGCCCGCCGCTTGCACTGTATCAGTAACGTAAAGACCCTATCGTTGGCATGGTTCTTGTACAAAGATGACAATGATGATAAATTAGTCGGAGGCCACGTCGGTCCTGACATGTGGGTACTCCGCCCAGACGACAACGCCACGATTGAGGAGAAGAAGGATGTTATAAGACAAGGCCTACTTTTCGAATATACGGGTGAAACGTTGGACGTATACCGCTGCCCTGCCGACTTAAGGCAGAAGGATCCGAGACAATTTGCATTTCGGAGCTTTTCTATCGCCGGCGGCGCAAACGGCGAAGGATGGAACAATACATATGAACAGGCCGAGACATACTCTGATATAAGGAAGCCGGCCACCAAATACGTATTCCTCGAGGACATAGATCCCAGAGGATTCAATACCGGCTCCTGGGTCATGAATTTTGGACCTCTAAGTTGGGTGGACCCACTGGCTATGTGGCACAACGAAAAGAGTACTTTCGGTTTTGCCGATGGTCACTCTGAAATGCACAGGTGGTACGACAAGAGCTTCATAGACTGGTCCCACGAGGCTATGTTTGGGTCACCGGCGGGATTCTCGTTTAGTATGTCCCCACCAGCCAATGAAAGGAATGACATCCAATATATGGGCAGAGGATATCCATGTAAATCCCATAATTAGGATGTCTTCGTTTAGGAAATCGATCAGGGGGATCACAACCTGACATCGTGAGTTATTGCATCAGTTGAATCAACCCCACTGGCTATCTGGCATAAAAAAAGAAGCAAGCCTGCGGATGTAGTGTGTAATAAAGAATAACGTGTCGACTCGAAGAGAGAAACCAAGAAATGTTCGATATTTTTGAACAGCCGTGGACGTTGGTAGGGACGGCAGTACTTGTTTTATTCGGCATGTTGACCTTCCGCAGCTTTTGTCCTGAAAAACGCCGTTGGTGGCAGTTGCTTATACCGATTTTTTTAATTGCGGCTGCTTTCGGCGCGGATATGCTTGTCCAAACCGATACAGAGAAAATCAATGCCATAATTAAAACCGCAATCAAAGCAGTCCAACAGGAGGATTGCAGCGCAATTGAGGCTACTATTGCCAATAATTACAGCGACTCATATCACAGTACAAAAAAACACTTACTGGACCACTGCAGGAGGGAGCTGTCAAAACCTTTAGTCGATAAAGGCAAAAAGACCGGCCTGCTGATAGACATATCGGACTCGAATGCAACTGCAATCCTATTTGCTGTGATAATTTTTGATAAAAATAGTTACATCTCCCAAAACTACAAATCGTTTCTCCTGGTCAAGGCCAGGCTGTCCCTCCGGAAAAAACCTGATAAAAAATGGCTTATCAACCGCATCGAAATACTTGAACTTGACCGGCTGCCGACCAAATGGAACAGTATCAGATAAACAAGAGGCAATACCAAAGCAACCCGGCGAATGCAGCATTCATAAAACAACCAGACAATTTGAATGTAATATAGCAAAGTTGGTACTGCAATTTGCCGATAGGGGAAGGGTGCAGCCACTGTAGCTGAAGTTAATGGGAAATCAAATATGATGTTTGCCAGATTCAAAAAACAAATATTACCTTTGAAGCCAAAGCTGTTCGCCATTCGCTGGTATCCAAGCTGCAGAAGCTG
Organism: uncultured Pirellulales bacterium; assembly: GCA_964612465.1. Classification (GTDB taxonomy): domain Bacteria; phylum Planctomycetota; class Phycisphaerae; order Sedimentisphaerales; family Anaerobacaceae; genus JAFGPJ01. Next base: position 9,122 of record CAZTDF010000048.1, on the reverse strand, counting down.
TGTGCATCCGGGCAGCAGAACAATCAGTCCTCAGCAAATGCCGCCCTTAATGGTCCGCAAGGCGGAATGGCGCCGTTAAAACCAATCGTTGCCCATCTACATCAGCCCCTATTTCCCCTTACAATATCATCCAGCGGTTACTTCTATACCAAGCCGGCAGCTAAATAATCGGGGCCTATACCTATGCCGAATGGTATAAGCCCCGAATTCATACAAGTGTCACGGGCTTCCAGCCCGCTTTTCGAGGGCGGGACGCCCTCGAAACAGAACCTATTCAGCAACCTCCATCGACAAATACAGCCGAATGTCATCAAAAAACATTTTCCCTGCTCCGCCCGGTGTCGTCAGGTTACCTCTTGTCCCCAGTCCAATCATGATCTTGTCGACGTCGGCCAGATCAATGCCCTTCTCGGCAAAGGTCTGCAGCGGTATGACCCACTCCGTCCAGGCCCCGATCTGGGCCGCGGCCGGATTGTCGTGTATCACCACCACAGGCGTACCTGTTTTGTTGGCTACCGCCACATACAGCGGATCGGTGGAATTGCCCGAACCGCCACGGAACCACAGTGACAATTCATTAACATCTTCATCTGTCCAGTTACGCGCTTCGCTTAATGTCATTTCAACTTCAGAATACATCGCGTAGCCCTGCTTATTGTTGTCGTACAGCACCGGCATGGATTTACCGCCGCCATGAATGATTTTTTCTTCACAATAAGAAGCTGTCGTCTCGTCGCCTACGGCCGAACCGGTACCGTTACCCGCAGAGTAAGGTGGATTCTCCAGCGTACCGAAGCCCAGCCCATCAAGCCATGCATACCAGATCTGGTTATCTCCTATGTCGTAATCTTCAAAATCATCTATCGTAATGAAATCAGCCGTCGTTAAGCTCCAGACTGGCCCTTTCAAAGAATCCCCGAGATTATCGACTTCATCCACTCGCCAGTAATATGTGGCATACCATGCAAGTTTTCCGGGATCATAGCTCTCGTCACCCAGCGCCTTGGAGCCTTTATATTCCTGTGAATTCTTATCGGCATTGCGTACGGCATCCTTGTCTTTGCCGAAGTACACCTCGTGCGAAGCGGCACTATCGGCCGCAGTCCAGCTAAGAGACGCCGTCATCTTCACATCCGTAGCTCCGTTAGCCGGCACCGGGCTGCCGACAGCACCCGGAGTCGTAAAGCTCCAGACATCGCCTTTATACGTGTTGAAAGCGTCGAATTCATCGACCCTCCAGTAATAAACCTTCCCTGATTCGAGAGATTCGGGGCTATAGATTGTAAGCCCCTGTGTGGCTCCTCCTTCGGCATTGCTAACCTGGTCAAAATCATCACCAAGATATACGGTATGCAGCTTGGCGCCGAATCCCGACGTCCAGCCAAAGACCATATTCGGATCGACGAACTCGGCTCCATCGGCGGGAATGGGATTATAGGCTGTCTTGGGCGGAACCATAAAGCTCCAGACATCCCCTTTCCAGGGACTGTTCGGATCAGCTTCGTTGACCTCGTCGATTCGCCAATAGTACGTTGTTCCCGGGACCAGACCGTCGGGGTAGGCATACCCCGGAAAACCGGCAATATAAAAAGTCATAGTCAGAGCCTGGTTACCCCGGAACGTATCGGCAGTGCCGTTGTCAACATCCTCGAAATTGTTCCCTAAATAGACATCGTGTGAGACGGCAAAATCGCCGGGCGACCAGCCAAGTGTCACCCATGTATCCGGATAGTAGGCGCCATCTTCCGGACTGGGACTAAGGGCTTTGGCGTATGCTTCACCCTGCATAGCCTTAAAAATCTCGTCTTCTGACAGCGCGCGCTTGAACAAGAAGAACATGTCCATCAGTCCTGTGAAAGGTCTTGCATTGTCTATATTGTATCCAACGCGCGCACCTGAGTCCCAGTCGCCGGCGATTTCCAAAGCATTTGTAACAATTTGTTCGGTGACCAGCTCCCCATCGATGTAGAGAGCGGCCCTGCCGGAGGCCTGGTCGTATATGCCACAGAAGTGCTGCCATTCATCCCACGTTACAACACCTGCACGTATATCCATGATTCCTGCTCCGCTGGCACCTCGAAGCAGCCATCGAAAATCGCCTCCGCTCTTGAGTTCGGGATGAACGAGCCAGGTCGAATCGGATGCTCTGGCATTGAATATAGCATGATCTCCGCCTGTGTTCTCGCATTTTACCCAGGCGGAAAGTGTGATACCCGTAGTCGGAATATGCTCCGGAGGTATACTGGGCCCATCCAGATCAAGGTAACTGCCGGTTGTGAATTTGGCGGCCCCATTCCGTTTGCCGCCGGGATCTGCCGTAATATCGCCATTTACAACGCCGTCGTGGCCGTTGCCGGACTGGTCGGCAACGATATCGGTGACTTCGTCGAATGAATAGTATATAACCAGGTCAGGATCGGCAAGAAGGTCGGCAAAGGCATTGGTACTCAGGATAAATACCAAAAGAAAAGAAACCGGATAAAACAATTTTCTAAACATAATGATCCTCCTTATTGAAAGTTGAGATAATAAAACGGCGAATAATTATTTCACGTTTGCTGTATTTTATCCTCATCTGCTCAGAACATCTTTGACTTGAGACCACCTCCTTCCTTTTAAGGTCGGCAGTTTACTTATGAGGCAAAGATCCTATCTACGAAGTATATGAATCCGGTTGCCTTTTTTGTACTCTGCTGTTCTGCGTCTGTATAAAAATACATAAGACTACAGGGTATTTCCTGTCGGAAAGCTAAAATGCCTCAGATAGAGATCTGTACGGGCACATGCTTGCCTAACCTCAGTATATATATCTGCCATCACAGGTCAAGAAAATTTCTTGTAAAATTGCCCCCGGATTTCCCTTCTCTCATTTTTTTTCTTGCAATTTAACCTGGGGACAGCAATATTTGGTAGCAGATTGAAAGTAAGAATCCAGAAAAAGCAATAAGGTTAAACAATTAGGAAAGGATAGATTATGAAACTTGCAGCAAAATTCCCGGCACAATCCGGAGCGGCAAATACGAAGAAAAAGCTTGGCATTTGGATGCTTTGCATCTTCTTGTTTATCGCTTTATCATCGACCGGGTTATACGGGCAAAATCCGGATTTTGACGGCCTGAGCATGAGCATGGCGAGTCTTCCCCGCTTGTCGAATGCCAAAACTCGCTCTGTCAGCCCCGAGAATTTCACAGGTGAAAAAGGCAAGGGAGGCATGGCAACCGAAGGCACCGGCGCAAGGGCGGCCCGCGAACTGGGTCAAAAATGGAAGGTCTCCCCTTCGGTCAGAATCGAAGCCGGCCAGACATTTGTCATGGCCGATATCAAAGGTTCCGGGGCGATCCAGCACATCTGGATGACTCCGACGGGGAACAACCGTTTCAATATCCTGCGAATCTACTGGGACGGCGAGAAGACTCCCTCGGTCGAATGCCCGGCAGGCGATTTCTTCGCGTGCGGTCTCGGACAATATACGAAAGTGACATCCCTGGCCGTTTGTGTGAATCCCGGCAGCGGATTCAACTGCTATTGGCTCATGCCGTTTCGAAAAGGCTACAAGATTACGATGACTAATATCGATGAAAAGGCGATGGTCCTGTATTACCAGATCGATTACACGTTGACTGACATTCCGAAAGATATGGGCTACCTGCATGCGCAATTCAGGCGTGTCAATCCGGTCCCCGATAAACAGGATTATACGATTCTCGACGGCGTGCGCGGACAGGGACAGTACGTCGGAACCTATATGACATGGGGCTCGAACAGCCCGGGCTGGTGGGGCGAAGGCGAGATTAAGTTCTTCATGGATGGCGACAAGGAATTCCCGACGATCTGCGGCACCGGAACCGAGGATTATTTCTGCGGCTCGTACGGTTTTCAAAAACCGGGAACGAGTGAGTATCAGGAATTTGTAACGCCCTATGCCGGTATGCCGCAGGTGATCAACTCGAAAGAACAGCCGCGATTCAGTCTGTACCGTTGGCATATTATGGATCCCATACGATTCGAAAAGGAACTGAAGGTGACAATGCAGGCGTTGGGATGGCAAAGCGAGGGAAGATATCTGCACCTGAAGGACGACCTTTCTTCGGTGGCGTTCTGGTATCAGACCGAGCCACACGCGGCTTTTCCGAAATTGCCGGATAAGGACTCGCTGAAAATCAAATAAGCCGGCTTAAGAGCCGAACCTTCAGCACAGGCAAAAGGAAATTAATTGAATAGGCGTAATCAGACAAGACGCGATTTTTTGAAAACTTTGGGTCTTGGAGCCGCATCGCTGGCCTTGCCAGGATACTTGGAAGCCGCCGAGCGCAGCGTTTCTAAGCCGAATATAATTCTTATCATGGCCGACGATCTGGGGTATTCTGATATCGGATGCTACGGCGGAGAAATCAGGACGCCGAACCTCGATGCACTGGCGGCAGGCGGAATGCGGTTTACTCAATTCTACAATTGCGCCAAATGCAGTCCCACGCGAGCAACACTCCTGACCGGCCAGTACGACCAGGCCGTAGGACTCCAAAATATGGAGCACGGCGTCACTTTCGCCGAGATTCTCCGCCCTGCCGGCTATCGCACAATTATCTCCGGCAAATGGCACCAACAACCTCTGCCAACTACCCGCGGATTCGACAGATACTATGGTCTTGCGGACGGATGCTGCAATTACTGGAATCCCGGCATCAAAGCCAGACCGGGAGAGCCAAAGCCCGGCCGCAAGAGAGCCGAACCCCGCCGTTGGGCCATCGAAGGCGAAGCAATTATGGGATACACCCCCGAAGACAAAAACTTCTATACGACCGATGCCTTCGCCGATTATGCCATTGCTCGGCTCGAAGAATATAAGAGTGAGACCAAACCGTTCCTGCTGTATCTGCCTCAGACGGCGCCACATTATCCGCTGCATGCATGGCCCGAAGATATCGCCCGGTATCGGGGCAAATACAAAACAGGCTGGGACAAACTTCGCCGACAGCGCTACAAGCGGCAGATAGAAATGGGCGTGTTCGATCCTAAATACGAGATGTCCCCGCGCGATGAGCGTGTCCCGAGCTGGGATTCGCTCAGTAAATCGGAGAAGGACCAGGCCGATCTGAAAATGGCGGTTTACGCCGCGATGATCGACCGCATGGACCAGGCCATAGGAAGGGTCTTTGCCAAGGTAAAAGAAATCGGTAAATGGAAGAATACGCTTATTCTGTTTCTCGCCGACAACGGCGGTTGCCCAGAGACACCCGATAAGACACCGGACATTCCACCGGGACCTGTTGAAAGCTATCGCCCGATTGGTCCTGAGTGGGCCAATGCCAGCAATACACCGTACAGAAAATATAAATCAACGGATTACGAGGGAGGCAACTGCACTCCTTTCATTGCCTATTGGCCCGGCGTAATAAAACCGGGCACTATAACCGGCCAGGTGGGACATATAATTGATATCATGCCAACGTTCATGGAAATAGCGGGCGCCGAATATCCCGACCAAATCGACAACAGAAAACTCAAACCTCTTGCCGGCAAATCATTGCTTCCGATCTTTCAGGGCAAACGGAGAGAGCCGCACGATGTGCTGTATTGGCAGTATGGGAAGGCCAAAGCCGTCCGAACCGGCGATTGGAAACTCGTTAAGTACGATAACGCCGACTGGGAACTCTATGACCTTGATAAGGACCGGACGGAACTGAATAACCTGGCTTCTCAGCATCCACAGAAAGTAAAACAAATGGCCGGCATGTGGGAAGACTGGAGGGAAAAGTGCCGGAAATAAAGTTGCAGCAATCTACAGGATTCAGTGTTCTCACTGAGAACAAGCTTGTAATTATTGCCTAAAGTGATAATATCGTCCCATCGTTGAAATATTAACAACAATCGAATAAGGAGTGATTAGAATGAAAGCACAGAGGAACATCGGATATTTTGTCACAATAATTGCACTTATAGTATTTACATCGGCCGTATGGGCAAATCCTTATATGGGCGAATACAAAGGGACGTATCATCCGGACGGAAAGAATACGATGCAGGCATCTGCGCAAGTCATAGCGGAGGGCGATGATGTGTATTACCGCATCGTAATCAAGGCAACCCCGAACGAGGAAAACCAGGATGGAGCGAATGTCGAGATTCACGGCAACAGGCAGGGTTCGACCGTACACATCGGCGACAGATCGGGTGGAAAGCACTGGGCCGGACAGATTCAAAACGGGCATCTATCTGTGCGCTCCGAGTACGGGCAGCACTTCGAGCTGGACAAATTCATGCGGAAGTCGCCGAAGGAAGGTTTAAAGCCGCCCCAGGGAGCGATTGTACTGCTGCCTTTCAAGGACGGCGTTAAGCCGGACACCAGTGCGTGGGCGAATTCCGAATGGAAGAGGCTTGACAATGGAGCGATGCAGGTGAACAAGGGAGGCAACAATACGAAAGAGCAGTTCGGCGATATCGAGAATTTTCACCTGGAATTCAAACTGCCGCTGGAGCCGAACAATCGTGGGCAGGGGCGCGCCAACAGTGGAGTGTACTTCGCCGGCCAGTTCGAAGTGCAGGTGCTGGATTCATTCGGCCTGGTGCATACTTCCGGTGACTGCGCGGGTCTGTACAATATTGCACGGGCCAGAGTCAACGCGTGCCTGCCGCCGGAGACCTGGCAGACTTACGACGTCAAATTCCGGGCTCCGAGACTCAGTGCCGACGGCAGTATCAAAGAGAATGCACGTATCACCGTCTATCAGAACGGTATCAAAGTACAGGACAATGTTGAGATTCCCTATTCCGGGAACAGGTGGAAAGGAAAGAGCGAGGCTACCGGGCCTATCCACCTGCAGGATCACGGACATCCGATTAAGTACCGCAATATCTGGCTGGTTAAAGGCAAATAATCGATAAGGGGCGCCGATTAACAATACTAAGGGTGAACGTTCCCCGAAACATATGCAATGTTCTCAGAAACCTGCGGCGCCGTAGACAGCAGATTATTGACAATCATATTACCCCTGCCGCCAGTAACTTTGAGCGAAGTCGACTCGGCATCCGGGCGATTGTCACTGATTAGGCAGCCGGAGATTCTACTGTCGGCTACGTCTTTTAGCAGCAGGCCGACGTTATCACAATCGAGAATCGTGCAGTTAGTGACGTTCATCCGTTTGCAGCTCTCGATCGTCAGCCCGGCCGGGGCCCGCCAGACGTTGGTGACATGCAGGCCCGAAAACGTACAGTCCTGGCTGTTGCGCACGAGAAGACTGTTTCTGGCTTCGAGGCTGTTGCCGTAATCATAGCGTGGATTTCGGTCGAAGTTGTTGGCGCCGACGATGATATTGGAACAATCTTCAATCAAAAGGTTGTGAGTGTAGCCCATCCAGAAAGTGTTGCCGGCAAGGATAACGCCCCGGCAGTCTTTTAAATGAACGTTGACCTTGACGTCACTGAGGACATTGCCGGTAATGGTCACGTTGCCCTCACGAACGGGCCGGCCTTTTCGGTCGGGCTTGCTTCGGCCTATTATGCGGATGTTGGCCGAGTCGGGCGAAGGACTGTTATGTTGAATCGTACAGCCGGTGATGGCCACTTCGCCGGTCCCGTAAGAGCTGTTCGCAGAGTCGATCAGGACGTTTGCAGTTGGCGGCATTTCGGGGCTCATATTGCTTTCGATATCGCAGCCGGTGATATGAATATTGCGGACATTGCCCGCGCGCGACACAATCCCGCCCCGGCGATTATAGCTTATGTGGCAGCCGGTTATGTTCGACTGGTGCAGGTTGACGTTGTCGTAGAAAATGCCGATGCCGCGGTTCTCGTACAGGTGACAGTTGGAAATTATCAGGTTGCGGTTGTTGCCCGCCAGGTGGATGCCGTGAAGGACGCCGCGGATGTGAACCCGCGTGATCGTCAACTCCATGGTCCCGACGGCCTCGATGCCGACCGCCTCCGGATGGTCGCCTTCTATTGCGATTGCGTCCACAAGGGGCATGCGTTGTCTCTGCCAGACGTTCTCAGCAAATCCTTCCGGGTCGGCCGACTTGAAATGTGTACCGACAAACTTCAGGGCGGGACCCGGACCGGCCATAACGATTCGCGCGACTCCCCCGCCGCTGAACGATGTATATCCAACCTTGTCGAGATTGATCACAATCGGTTTTGTGATGTGGTATACGCCCTTAGACAGCGTAATCGCACCTTGCCCGGAGTCGAATGCTTTCTGGATCGCGGTGGTGTCATCGGTTACGCCGTCGCCGACGGCACCGAAGCTGCGAACGTCACCTTGAATTGCTTCCTGGGCACTGCTACTGATCGTAAGAACGGCAAACAATATTACAATCGTAAGAGCGATTTCTCGTTTACTAAGAAACATGATAATCTCCCGAACAAAATGTCAAATCGTTACATTCCAACTGCTGCTCCGGCAGGTTCTATCCCCTCGGCAGGCGATAACTATGCCATGAATTCTTATCTATATTGTCCAGCCTTCGCGGTAGTGCGGCTTGATGAATTCGTTGGCTTCGGGGACGTTCGTAATGTTCATGTTCTTCCAATCGAAGTTAAGTTTCTTGCCGGTACGCGGAGCCGGTCATCGTTTTCTGCGTTTGATTATAGCAGACCCGGCCGGCATCGAACAGCTTTTCAAAGCTCCACAACGCGCCATTTAAGAGCGATAGACGATTTTTTCGCCATTCGGGCGATATTTACGTTGACACCATCTTTGCCAACTTATTATACTGTCAAAGCTTAAAGCTCCTGCGCCTGTAGCTCAATTGGATAGAGCGTCGGTCTACGGAACCGAAGGTTGGGGGTCCGAATCCCTCCAGGCGTATTTTCGTCCCATCTTTGACTGCACCAGCCGGCCTTTCATAACTCATCAGAGCGAAAATGGGCATTCCTGCAGACGCTTCCGCTGTTAAGATGGGCAGCTTTTACGCTGTTTTGGAGTGGTTGCGGGGGCTTGAAATTGGGTTTGATTGGGTTTGAATTGGGTTTGTTTTTCGGGGCCGGAAAGCGGCGTTTTTCTTTATAATTCTTTGCTATTAATGCGTTTACGTCGTTTTCCGCTTAGGGCAAATTGGGTTTGTTTTTTCAACTTTACCTCAAATTTTGGTCGTTTTCGTCTCTTTTTCACCTGCTTTTTTCAAATT
>CAZTDF010000047.1:20696-24991 GCA_964612465.1 uncultured Pirellulales bacterium | reverse complement strand
GGGATAATCAATGCCGGGTCGTCTTCGAGCCAGGGGATGGCCCACTGGGGCCGGCCGGTGACGTTGGCAAAGCCGGGCTCGACCGGGGCGAAACCGACGTTGCGGTTTATGCAGCTCATCGGCATTTCTTTGGGCAGTGAATTATCGAACATCGCACGGTCTTTTGGCGGCCCCAGGACCCAGCCGCACGTGGCTAATGTAAACGGGGCGTTGACTTGCTTTGCCGCGGCAATAGCGGCACGAAAATCAGCCACTGTAGCTTCGATCTCTTCGTCCTTTGGATTGCCCCATGTCCAGCCTTCGGGCGTCCAGAACCAGTAATAATCCAGCGGATAGGCTTTGGCGATTCTCCGGAACATTCCCTCGTAGAGTTCCTGCACGACTGCCGGATCGGACGGATTCTTGCCCATGCTTTTGATTCGTTCTTTCACGGCGTCGGGAATAATGAGCGGCGTTTCGGTGCCGACACAGGTTTTGACGCCGAGGATGCGGGCATATTCGAAGGCTTCTTTGAGCGTGTTGCCCATGCGGTTGAATAGTTCGTTTGCTTTGTCCCCGGCAAGCTGCGTCCATGGATTCATGCCGCGCATATAGTCCGGGCCGTAGTCGTCGCGTTCGAATATTTGCGCTGCGCCGAAACTGTAGTCGTTTGTCTTTGCCGGTTTATAGCCCCATGCCCCGGTGACGTTCGCCGTAGTGAAATGTCTTGATGGGTAGCTGGACTTTACGGTTCCGTCTTCGTTGAAGTCTCCGGGCATGCCGATCCAGACGGTCGGCTCAGGGCCGACGCCGCCCTGGGGGTATGTGTGCAATCCGAAGAAGTTCATGCGCAGCTTTGGCAGTTGAGCGACAATCGCTTTGTAATCGTCTGTATTCCACCAGTCCGGTCCCTCGGGGAAATCGTGGAACGGCTGGATTCCCCGCATGTCGAACAGTGGTTTGCCTTTTTCATCCAGGTCGGGTATTGTCAAAGCGATACGCTCATCGGGGATTGTGTCACCATGCATATAAAAACGGACGCCCAGATGCTCGGCGAACCGGTAGGCGGCATATAGCGTTCCGATCGAATCGCCGCCTGTAATCAGCAGGGCTTTCCGTGTCGAGGGCGTCTCGCCCTCGAATCGCGGGCTGGAAACCCGCGACACAAATGTCTTAATCAAATATTGCTGTGATTCCAGATCCGTGTCGAGGGCGTCCCGCCCTCGAATCGCGGGCAAGATGCCCGCGACACGATGCCAGCTTGACTTTTTATCTATTATTGTTCTGATGGCGGGGCGGTCTTTTTGTCCTACGATAATTAAAGACGTTTTCGAAGGCAGGTTTTTGCCGCTGTGAACGATGGGCAGCAGCTTGCCCGTTCGCAGATATACATAGCGGCGAACCTCTTGTGCCGCTAAGCATTCGACTGTCGTTGCGTCCGATGGGCTGATAATCGTGACGGTCGAAACATCAGCTTCGGTCTGACGGTTTACCGAGCAGCCAATCGCAGCCAGCGATACGAAAAGCACGGCCAGCGTTAAAAAACGAATGCCTTTTCTCATTTTAACGATCTCCTTATGCTGCTATTGTTTTCGAACGTTCTATTGCGACAGAATGAACTCAGCCAGATCTTTTATTTCTGCTTCGGTCAGATTCGATGTCACTCCGTGTTTATCGCTCTGATTGCAGGTTGTCAGCACTTCTTCAATGGTAGCGGCTCGCCCATCATACAGATATGGTGAGGTCCGCCATACCTCGACGAGTGTCGGCGTGTCGAACTTTCGATCCTTGTCGAGGTCTTCACCGGTACCCACGTTGTGTGCCTTCAAATCGGTGTGCAGCGGTCCTGTATGGCATGAAGCGCAGCCTGCTTTGTCGAATATTTTTTGCCCCCGCTTGGCCGATTCGCTGAGCTTACCGTCAACAAGATGAGGGCTGGGGACCGGTTTGAGACTCTTGAGATACTCGTCGATTGCTACGGCTTCTTCTTCCGGGCGTACTGCAAACTGGATGTGTCTGATTCCGGCTCGCACAGCGGACTCGCCGTTTTCACGAATACCCGTTACCATCGCCGGCGGCGTTTCATGCGCGAGCAGCAGGCTCTTGGTATTCTTCGGATTTCCCAGGCCGTCATTGAGCAGATCCCAATTCAGAGCATCGGTCCGGGCACCGGAAGGATGACAACTGGCACAGCTCTGCCAGCCCTGGAAACAAAGCCCGGCGTCGTTGAACAGCATTTGGCCCTTTCGCTCGGTTGTCATATCGGTCTTCGGGCCGAGGGCTATGGATGTGGTCTTGAATCTCGATTCGGTGTTTATATCCACGATGGCCAAGCTGTCGGTGAAATACTCGGCGACATAAGCTTTGTCACCAATGATGGTGAGTGCTCGCAGGCCTTTGCCCGGCAGCTTGATACGCTGTCGAATGCCGTAAAGGAAGCTCAGTTCATTGGGAATGTTCGAGGCGGTTGTGCTGCCGGAGCCGTTTGCGTTGTAGGAGCCGCCGCTAAAGCTATCGGGCTGCCTGCCGATGCGTTTATTGTAGCTGTTGATCTTCTCGATCATGGCGGCGATGTCTATTACGCTCAACTCGTGTGTCCCGGCATGGGTCACGCAAAGATATTTCGAGTCGCTTGTGCAGGCCAGGCCCCACGGATTGGCGGCGCCATAATCCACGTCGTCTAAAAGAACCGTTTCTATGAGTCTCTTACGTCTGGCGTCTATGATGCTGACCGCATTCGTATTTATCCATCCTCGTTCCAGTTGGGTCGTTGGAACCGTGTAACGGGCGAGAATATGCGAGGCAAAAACAAACCGTCCGTCCGGCGAAACGACGATGCCGTGCAGTCCCGTGCTTCCATTCGGCAGGACAATGTCGATTTCGAAGGCCATCGTCTTAGCGTTTATGACCGAAATATTGCAGGCAACCGAATCGGCGCTGGCCGAGCCGTATGGGAGCATGTTGCCCACGTAGAGCCAGCTTCCATCGGGCGTGATATCGGCGGCGACCGGCTCACGCAGGGCGGGAATCTTTGCGAGCTGCTTATCGTCCTCGGTGCTTATAACCAGGATATTGTTATCGAAACGATTGCATATATACAGAAATCTGCCGTCCGGACTGAGCACGGGAGCTATGGGAGTATGACCCGCGGGCAGCGTTCGGAGCAATTTGGCATTACGCGTATCTATGACACCGGCACATCCTTTCTGTCCGCCGCAGGTGACGTAGAGAATCGTTCCGTCACCTGTCAGGGCAAGGCCCGTCGGCTCCGCCGGTACGCTGATTGTTGCTGTAACCTTCGCCGTTTTCGTGTCAAAGACAGCTATCTGTTTGGCGGTAGCCTCGGCGATATAGATTGTTTCGCCATTCCTTTCCGCAACCAAAGCCGTCGGTGACAGATATTCTTCAGCGGCATAAGAAGTATAAGTGAAGCCGATCAGGGCGATAGAGATGCTCATCCATATTGTTACGCGGTTAATATGAAATTCTTTCATATTCAATTGTCTCCATAATTACTTAATTCTGAGTCGCGCAGTGTTTCATTTCGCTCGACAAGACTTGAACCTCCGATTGTTGTTTAAGAAGCAGATGCCACCAAATCCCTTGTCCTGAAAAAATTGCGAAATCTAAAAAACCAATTGGCGCCAAAATAACAGAAATGGACAAAAAATCAAGTCCTAAACCTTCCAGATGACCTGGCTAAAATCGTAGCTGTTTGGCCGGTACTGCCGGAATATATTATGGCTGAGATAAAAATTAATCACATTAGCATGAGGGTACACTAGATAACGCAGATATGCCACTTACTTGAGATACACACTAAATATATGCGGTGATTTTCCGCTCTGCCGGAGTGCAGCCTTCTCTTATATGTGCTATTAATGAATACGCAAAGAAAAGTTTAGCTCGGTTTTCGACGGCAGTACCAGAACGCCCATATCACGACCATGATTAATATCCACTCTGCAACACCCATTTTTGCCGACTCCTCCGCTGCTATATGTCCAACTTCAGGCCAGCCTGAACCTGTATGGAACTCAAAAGCAATACCCCTAAGTCCCTGGGCGAAAAAGGCACAGATTCTTATGTATCTCCTTATACGGAAACTGGCGGTTTGAGTTGGACCGTTAAAAGTCCAGTGCGAAAAAGCTGTTTAGTTTTCAATTTTGAGTTGCAAGTTCGCTTCGTTCAAAGATTATCTGATTATAACATGAGCTTATTCCATACGTCAAGCAAAATCGAAAATTTTGCTGATATGCCGATATGTCCGTGATTAAGCATGTAAAATGCGGGTAGGAAAGAGAATGTTAGCCCTT
>CAZTDF010000047.1:4446-20596 GCA_964612465.1 uncultured Pirellulales bacterium | reverse complement strand
GCTTGAGACCGTTAGAGGGTGAATTTCTTCTGGAGTTCGGCAATAGCGGTCTGAACCTGCTTCAACTGGCTTTGCAGCTCGCGAACCTTTTTCGTCTCAGCGTCCAACTGGGTTGCAAGCGCATCGATTCTTTGCTTAGCATTCCTCGCCTCGACGACAGCCGCATCGCGTGATAGCGTCAGTTCATCGGCCTGGTTCTGCAGCGCATCACGGGATGCAGTAAGCCCCTTGACCTGCTTTTGCAACTGACCGCGTGAGCCGGTAAGCTCGGCAACCTGCTGCTCCAACCGGTCGCGCGAGTCGGCAAGTTCATTGACCTGCTTCTGCAACAGATCGCGAGTCTTCGTGACAGTATTCACCTGAGTCTGGAGGTTATCTCTTTCACTTTCGGTTTTTTCCAAAGCCGTTTTGAGGTCTGCCAGTTCGGTTCCGTTGCAGCCCGCCAGAGCTAAAGCAAGACCCAACGCCGTGACACATGTAAAAATCCGCATCTCTTTTATCATTTCGACGCTCCTCTCTAAGGACAAGCTTCCCTGATCAGGAATAATGATTTTTCACACCACTTTTTTAGTGTTACCGATACTGCAATTATATAACGATTACTCGGTAGACCCGGGATTTCCCATTTGCACTTTACTGAAACACTCTTCCATGCTTAAAGTTCTATGATAACATAATTTCATCTCAATTTCAACAATTTTCGGTATTTTCAACAGGTGATGTCGCAAAAAAAACAACAAAAAGCCCAACACTTATGTCGAGAAGCCACCTTATCCTAATTATTTTCGGACACCACGACCGTTGTCAGCCATCAAATGTTGATGGTTTTTTTGAGATATTTTGGCTGGGAAATGCAAAAGAGCCCCTGCTTCAGCGTTATCCATATGCATGAGAGAGCAGGTGCTTAAGATGGTTGTAAACTGTCGTGCTCACAGCCATTATCACGCTTGCGTTCTGATAGCAGGATTCTTGGCCGGTTTTATCACAAGTTGAGCTTTTTCTGGAGTTCTGCGATGTCTGCTTGAATCTGCTTCAGTTGGCCCTGCAGCTCGCCGACCTTTCCGGTCTCGGCCTGCAACTGAGCTGCAAGCGTGTCAATTCGTTCCTGAGCTTTCCGTGCATCGATTACAGCCGCGTCGCGGGACTGGGTGAGTTCGTCGACCTGTTCCTGCAACTGGTCGCGTGAGCTGGTAAGTTTGACGAGCCGTTTCGTGAGTTCATCGACCTGTTCCTGAGACTGTTCACGAGAGCTGGTAAGCTCATTGACCTGATCCTGCAACTGGTCACGGGTCCGCGTTACGGTGTCCAATCTCGCCTTGAGGCCGTCTCTCTCACTCTCAGTGTTTTGAAGAGCGGTTTTTAAGCTTGTCATCTCAACTCTGCAGCAACTTGTCAGGGTAAACGGAAAACCCAACGTTATTACGCACATGAGAATCAGCATCTGTTTCATAATCTCGCTACTCCTTTTCTTTTCTGTTGAAATTATTGAAAATTTGCCAAACAACCGTTTCCAGATATTACATCGGCTATAAAACAAGTTTGAGTTAAAGCAAATCTTTTGCATATTTACCAAATCTATCGCCGATAATATAGATGTATTTTAGTGTTTTTTGGGCATTGAGCAGTGTGGACGGGACTTATTGGAATGTGCTTATTCGGATCGTCCCACATGCTCATGTATGCAGAACAGATTCCTGCAATGAAGCCCGAAGGCCGGATTCGCAGATGATGCTAATATAAAAGGAGCGGGCCGAGAAGTGGAGTCAGGAGAAAATTCAACTCGGCCCGCATTCTTGGATCCCCCCGATCCATTTAGTTATACGATTGATAGTTAATTTGAGTTTGGATACAATAAGGCCATCAGAGAAAAAACTTTCATAAAAGTTTATTTTATCGGCACTTAAAGATTTTCTTCTATACCACTATATCATCGATATAGATTGCATGTCATTAAGTCATTAGAAGTGATTTTGTGTCATTTTTCGGCATTTTCCTGCAGGGCGGAGTGTTGCCTGATTTATCCGGGCTTTGCCGGACTTGCTATATAAGAATCGTTAGGCCTGAAACGTTATTTTTTTTTGAAATAAACCTGGTTGAGCAGCGACAATCCAAATGTGGCCCCGTGGCGGCCGGAATCGAGAAATAAAGTAAAGTTAATAGTATTTAAGGAGTAATGAAATGATTATGAAATGGTTAAAAAGAAGCGTGATTGTTGTAGCAGGGGTTTCACTTGTCGGAGGTATGCTCTTCGGCAAAGACGTTGTCAGCTATGTTCGCAGTTCGGCCAAATCGGTGCGGACCGTGGTAAAAGACTCGGTTCCTATCGAGTTCGAGCTGAGACGCGCCCGTGATCTTCTGGAAGAGATCATTCCCGAGATGCACGCCAACGTCCGGCTGATTGCCCAGGAAGAAGTGGAAGTGGCGGCACTGAATGTCGATATCGCCAAGAGCAAGGACTCCATGAAGGAAGAGGAGCTGAGGATCGCAAAGCTGCGTGGCGCCCTTGCAGAGCCAAAAGCCCAATATTGCTTCGCCGGCAGAGAATACCCTCGCAGTTATGTCAAGGAAGACCTGGCGAACCGATTCGAGCGATTCAAAGAGAGCGAGTTGGTCTTTGCCAGCAAGAAACGACTCCTGGTCAGCCGCCAGAACTCCCTGCACGCAGCGATGCAGGTGCTGGAGCAAACCCGCAGCCGTAAGAGGATGCTCCAGGACAAGATCGAGTCGCTTGCAAGCCAGCATAGACTTGTCAAAGCAGCGTCGGTCGGATCGACTATCCAGGTGGACAACAGCAAGCTCGCACAAACGGAAAAGCTCATCACTCAGATCAAAAAACGTCTTGATGTTGCCGAGCGAATATTGGCCCATGAGAGCCAGTTCGTTCAGGCAATTCCTGTCGATGCAGTCGTCGAAGAAGATTTATTGACACAGGTGGACGACTATTTCCAGACCAGAGATCGACATACAAAACTGGCAAGTACTGCCACTCAGACGCAACAACCTGAACAACTACTGGAAAACTAATACGAAACTTAGTAAAATAGGCCGATATACCTTCTATTGTCGTGCCAGTGAATGCCGGGAGTATAACAGTGCTGATTCTACGACTAAAACAAGCTGCAAGTGCGATTGCTGATGGCCGATTGGATGAAGCATTTGACCTTGTCCAGTCAAAAGACATCAGGGAGCATCGTCGCGGTCAAAAGCTTATCGGTCGGCTCGCCGTTGCCTTTGCAAAACGCGGCCAGGAGAATCTACAAGCCGAGCGTATACAACTTGCCCTGGCCGATTGCAACAAAGCGGAGAAGCTGGCCGGCAATACGGCAGACGTGGCGAAGCTGCGTTCGGCAATCTGCAGCGAGATGGAGCAAAGACGGCTTAGAGGCCGGCATCGTTCGTTCAAGGTTGCCCAGGCAAGACAGCATATCCAGGACGGCTGGATTTCGGCCGGCGAAGAAATTCTGAAAGACGTCGGCGATGAGGACGGTCAGGCCGGGATCGTTTTGCAGCAGGCGGCTATTGAACGGTTGCATACCAGTGAAGCGGTCACGAAGGCGCAAAAAGCGTTGCTGCGGAATGATCTTGATACGGCTATCGATTTCGTTCTAAAGACCGGGGCTGTTGGTAGTCAAAACGAACAAGTAGTCGAACTGATCTCTAAGCTCAGATTGCTGGCTGCCAGGCAGATCAAAGAGAATTTTGACAGCGGCCGGCTCGACCTCGCTAATTCGGTGTGGCAGAGAGTTTCTCCCATTGCCGACGGATGCAGCGAAATATCCGAACTGGGAACGGCACTGAGCCAGTGTAGTAAGGCGGCCGAGTATGTTGCAGCGGGCCGGCCACGCGAGGCGGTTAATCTGCTTCGCAAGGTCAAATTGACCTGCCCTTCGGCGCAGTGGCTGGATACGGTTACTAATCAGAGCCGGCAGGCAGCCGAGCTGCTCGATGAATTGGCGGTGAGTCCTCTTGGATTGGATATCGCGAGAAGGCAGGATATGGAAGACAGAACACAGCAGACGGATAAAGAAACCCGGAGCCTCAGCGTGGGACAACCGCAGGCAATACCAGGAGATAGAAGCTCGGACAATCGGGCCGGATCGTCGCTCCCGTCAAAATTTGTGCTGCAAATAGATGGAGTCGGCAGCTTCTACGTTCTGCGGGATGCCAGTATAACGGTGGGGCCTATCAGCTCTTCGGCCCGGCCGACCGTGGGTTTGATGGTGGATCCGAATCTGCCGGCGATAACAATCGAGCGGTCGGAAGATGATTATTTCATCAGGTCGTCCAGTCCCGTCCGGGTGAACGACGTGACGACGACCAATAAGCTGCTTGTTGACTCGGACCGGATCAATTTGTCGCCAAGGTGCGGGATGAAGTTCAATATTCCTAATCCGGCGAGCACAACCGCGACTCTGAGTCTTCCGTCTGCGCGATTAGGCCGGGCGGACATTCGCCGGATCATTTTAATGGATCGTGACATTCTGATCGGATCAACGGAAGGCAGCCATATCCCTGCGGAATCTCTTGATGAAACCGTTGCTCTATTTACACAAAACGGACGGTTGCTTTGCAGTGCTAAAGATAAGATACTGGTTGACGAGAAGCCAGTCAGCCCGACGGCCGGCCTGCCCATCAACAAACAGATCAGGATCGGGCAGATTTCACTGGTCTTGACGGAACTCAAGGAGTAAGTTTAATGTACGAAAACGGGGGGCATAGTACGGCGGTAGACTAATGCAAAAGTATCAATATCAACACGGCGATAGACCCCTTGACGGATTCACAATCGAGAGGGCAGCAGGACGCGGCGGATTCGGCGAGGTGTATTATGCTGTCAGCGATAGCGGTCGAGAAGTGGCCATCAAGGCGGTCCAGAACTACGAGCAGATAGAGCTCAGAGGCATCAACCAGTGCATGAATCTCAAGAGCCCCCATCTGGTTACGATCTTTGACGTCAAGCACAACGACAGGAACGAGCCCTTCGTTATTATGGAGTATGTCTCGGGTCCTTCGCTGCGAGATCTGCTTACGGAATCACCCCACGGCCTCGGGGTGCAAAAATCAGCGTTCTTCCTGCGCGAAATCGCCAAGAGCCTGTCCTTCCTGCATGAGTGCGGGGTAGTCCATCGTGACCTGAAGCCCAGCAACATCTTCTACGAAAACGGCTACGTAAAGGTCGGTGACTATGGGCTCGCCAAAGCCATCAGCGCGTCTCGTCACAGCGGGCATACGATTACCGTCGGAACCGTTCACTACATGGCGCCGGAAATCGGTGCCGGCAGCTATAACTGCAGTATAGACATTTATGCACTTGGTGTGCTGCTCTACGAGATGTTGACCGGGGATGTTCCCTTCATGGGCTCCAGCCCCGCCGAGATCCTGATGAAACATATGACTGTCGACCCCGAGGTTAATAATATCGACGAGCCGTTTGCTCACGTCGTCAAAAAAGCCCTGGCCAAAGATCCTGCCGATCGCTACCAGACCGTCCAGGAGATGGTCGAGGACCTCTTCGGTTCGGAGAATATCCGGAACAGCGTATCTCATTTCTCACCGGACGAACTTTCGGTAGTTGCCGAGCGAGTCGCCGCCAAAGCGAATATCGTCGAGCAGCCACGTGTCGAAAGACCCAAAGCCGAGGTGGCTGCTGCACCGACTAAGGAGGTGGGCAGGGACCTGGCGGATACGGCCCAGCGTTTTGCCCGGCAGGCCGATGCTATGGGTCAAAAGGTTGCCGGCAGGGTCGATGCCGAGGCCGGCAAGTTGTTAGGCACAAAGATGCGCATCCCGGGGATTACCGATCCTGTCAATCCTCACCAGCGGCGTATGCTTGCTTTTATGACTATGGCTTTTATTGCTTTGGGGGTCAGCCTGCTGCATGGAACGGGGGGCGGCGGGATTGTTGAAAGGGCGATAGTAGTATTCGTGATGATTGCCGTTTGTTCCAAGACAATTCATTTTTCTCTTCGACGCTGGTTCGTAAATTTAGAGCCTGAATCGCAGTGGATACCCAGGTTGGTTACATGCGGATTAGCTGCGTTTTTAACTTCGATGGTGGCTGGTTTTGTTGGTATAGCGGGTCACTTCTCGGGTATGGGAAGGATGTCTCCTCATGGAATGAATATGTGGTTATCGCTGGTGATACCCATGTTACTTGTGGATTGGCGTCGGATAAGCTCTCCGCAGCGGTCCAAGCGACTTTCGCTCGGCTCGGCCGTATGGATTGGTTTGCTCGGGGTGATAAGTGCTGCGATATTTGGATTAGACGCCGTTCTGGTCGCTTCGGTTCTTGCCGGAACGTCTCTGGTAATTCAAGCGTACAGCATGTTCGGTACCCCGGTACAATATAGAGAACAGCAAGCCAGGCAGGCCCAGCAGAGACAGAAAGAAATACGATCGGACAGCGGCAAAATTATTGGTCGCCCTGTACCGCCATTTGTACGCGTTCTCTGGTTGATTGGTTTCTTCGTGACTCTGGGGGCCGGTCTTTTTCTTGTGATCTGGGCGGGGACCACATTACACGGGAACGAATTCGCAATCAGCCTTGCATCCGGCGTCGATAGCCTCATACTATCATTGTTCTGTTTCATAGGGGCTTGCCGCGGAACATTCAACGGCTGGTATCGCTATCTTATAAAGCCGGTAATACTTTTAATCTGTGTGCTCACGGTGGTTGCATCATCCATCTGTATGGGGAACCTCAACTTAAATGACGCGATGTTTTTATTGCTTCTAATGATGATAATCTTGCCTTCTGTTGCATTTTTTATAATTGCCATCATGCCGGCCAGCTTGTTTGTCGGCAGTGTATCCAGGCCTGCCGGATATCCGGCAGCTCCTTCAAAGAAGCCCGCAATATCGTCCACAAATGCGCCTGACGGTGTCTCATCATATACACGCCTGTCTGCGCTGTTGCTGTCTGCCGGAGGTCTCTTTGGAATCTGCGGCCTGCAACGATTCTACGTCGGCAAGATCGGAACTGGTATCCTATGGTTCCTGACAGGTGGAATTTTTGGAATCGGACAGCTCATCGATGTAATTATGATAATTGTTGGCCAGTTCAAAGACCGCTACGGTAAGCCACTTGTGGTCTGGCATGATAGCGAAGAGTTAAAGGTCAAAGCTCCCAGTGCCCAGGTGGCCGGTAAGGTCCGGGCTCCCGGGCTGGATGTCGCCGCGGTCGAACAGCAGCGGGCAGAGGCAGTGCAGGCACCGGCAGCAGAGGAATCCCCGGCGAGGGCCGCTCCTTCTGCTCCAACCACGACGGTCATTTATGAGCCGTTCCATCCGCTTGCCTTTCTATTTTCAGGAGTCGGCTTCATTCTGACCTTCGCGGCAATCGTAGCGGGTATCGTTGTGGGATTACAAATTCCCTACTATGTCGCTGCCGGCTGGCCCGATGCACAAGTTTCTGCACAGATAGAGCAGTTCTTCGGTTATTCGGACTGGCCCGAACTGGTAATGCGCATGGGCACTATTGTGGTTGTGATTTTACTGCTGCTTGCCGGCGTATTTATCATCCTCGGCAGGCGTCATCTTGGTGTACGTCACATGCTCCGTGCCATATTGGGGCTCATGGCGTTCTTTTGCGTGCTTCTTGTCTTCTCGGATGCGATGTCCGGTTCCTACTACCAGGAAGTTGTCAACATGCTCAATTCTCAGCAGATCGGGCCCGCCTTCGACAAACTGCTCACATCTACTCAAAATGAGAAAGCAGCCTCTGCCGGAGTTCTCTTCCTGTTGTCAGTTGTAGTGCTGGCGTGGCCCGCCCGCAGCAGACAAATGATATTAACTCCAGCACATTATCAAGGAGTAATCTGATGATACTTATGATACATATGATACCCAGGATATTCATAATGCTCCCGATGTTGATTTTGCTTTCATTGGCTGTGATCGCGGTGATAATCCTTTTAATTAAGCTGTGTTCCAAGAGACCGTGGATCGCGGTCATCGCAGCTCTGTTATTACTCCCGTTGATAGCGTTTGTTTTTTTGCGTGTCTCTTACCATGGTTTTAGAGCGCACAGGAATTTTGTGTACTCTGAGCCGGAACACATCTCAACTGAATCTGAGGAGAACGCCGCGGCTATCTGGCTGCCGGGTATCGAGGATGAATTCGAAGCGGATGTATATCCTTCGAAATTCTCTGCTGTTCGTTCTCTCGGCCTTCATATCGGCAAACCGGTCCGGCAGGTCTTTGGGCAGACATCGCCGAGCGGTATCATCCTGTTCCATGGCGCTCACGACCGCGGGCTCATCGAGGAGTTTGGAAGAGCAATCGCCAAAACGTTTCCCGATGCTAACTGGACTATCGCTCCCGAAACAGTGGCTGTTCAGCCTGACGAAGTCGGGATTCGCATAGATATCGTAAAGGTACAGAGTCATGCAGCCCCGTGGACGAGCGGATCTGAGAACGAGATGACCAGCGGCACAATCCAGGCAAGCGTTCTTGCCGGAGACAAACAGGCAAGTGTGAAAGCCGAGTTTATTGACAAACCCTGGATCGAGGATTTGTCCAGCTTCCTGAATACCCGGCCGAACAGTCGATTTATAATCGCCAAATCGGCAGAGAGCTGCATGACCAAAGCCGAAGCCAATCAACAGGCCGTCCAAAATGCATGCTCCCTGGTTGCTGATATGCTTGGCCATGCTCCGCTGCGACGATCCGGAGTTCCGGTTTCTTTCGCAAAGCCGGTGAATTCTACAGACATCCTCGAAGGAAATTTCATCCTGGATCGATTCGTGCAGAGTTTCGAAGGTACAGCCGGAAAGATTTGGAGACAGGCGCTGCTGGTTGATGTTTCCACTGAAAAACTCAAAAATCTGGCCCAGCGAAAAGCGGTTATTGCATTAGCCAGGAAAACAGGCTTTGCGAGAATGTTCTTTTCCATTTTCGGGCTCGTTGTACTGATAACTGTAGTTTATGCTTTTCTCAATGCTGCTACGAAAGGCTACTATGTGTGGTCTTTACGGATTGCAGGAGTCGTTTTTGCCCTGGTTGTGATAATTCTCCTTCTCGTATAGCGAAGGTTTACTATAATATGCCTTTTGTTCCCGCAAGGCGGGGCTTTGGGCTCCAAAACGAATATGAACAGAGTTACAAAGGCAGAGCAGTACTTATTAGACAAGATACGCCGGGGCAACACACAAGCATGGTCGGAGTTTGTCGACCGCTATAGAGGTCGATTGTTGAGTTTTGCCCAGGCCAAACTCCATCAGTCCGCCGACGCAGAAGACGTAGTTCAGGAAACATTCATAGCTTTCGTCAAGAGCCTGCAAGACTATCGAGGTGAATGCGCCCTCGAAACATATCTCTTCGCACTTCTTAGGCGCAAGATCATCGACACTTATCGCAGCCGGCAATCCAAGCATGTCTGTCTGATCCAGGATACGTACGAATCTCAAAGCGATGATAAGGTGCCGGATCCGTTTGCAGATGTAGCGGGCCCGGCCCAGACGGCGAGCTGGTATGTCAGGGCCGACGAAAAATACGAGCTGCAAAAACACACACTAACCGATGCCTTGTCCGAACTGGTCGATGGTTTCAAAAGCTCGCTGAAATTCCGCGATCTGCAGATTACGGAACTGTTGTTCTACTGCCATCTTTCCAACAAGGATGTTGCCAAAATCATGGGTCTGAAAGAAAAGGCCATCGCCCTGATCAAGCACCGCAGCCTCAAGCAGATTCGCAAACGCATCGAGGCGTCCCGCATCCCGATCGGGCCTTCATCGGAAGATTTCGAAAACCTCATGACGGACGTCTGGAAATTACAAAGATTCAGTTGCCCCAAACGAAGTACTATCGGGGCCTATCTGCTCGGCACTCTTGACAGTAAATGGCGTCAGTACGTCGAATTCCATATCAATACTATCGGCTGCAGATTCTGCATGGCCAATCTCCAGGACCTCCGGGACCAAAACGTACAGAAGCAGAGCAGGCGGCTTCAGGCGCGCATTATGGAATCCACTGCCGGTTTCCTCAAAAAGCCTCGATAAGACAGGTAGGGTGTGCAACTTGTTGCACACGCGTCCAACCCAAACACATACAATTCCACAGTGGACGCATGAATTAATACCGGTATAATATCGATCATGGTTAAGAACACGGTAGAGACTTTATCCAGGCGGAATTTCTTGAAATACACGGCATGGTTTGCGGCAGACGTTGCTTTGGCAACTGGCCTGCGGGCAGGAACAAAGGAATCTTCTCTGCCCCCCAATTTCGTTTTCATACTTGCCGACGACCTCGGCTGGGCGGATTTAGGCTGTTACGGCAGCGACCTGCACGAGACGCCCAATATTGATAAGCTGGCCGGACAGGGAATGCGCTTTACTGATGCTTACGCCGCAGCGCCGGTTTGTTCGCCGACGCGTGCTTCGATAATGACGGGCAAATGCCCCGCCCGGCTGCACATGACCATCTGGTACGAAGCCTCCGCTAATCCGCCCCTCAATCGAAAGCTCATACCGCCGGTCACACAGGGAAACATGCCGCTCGAACAGGTTACGATTGCCGAAGTGCTCAAAGCGGCCGGCTACTTCACGGCCCACGTGGGCAAGTGGCACCTTGGCGATGCCGGGCACTATCCGCAGACTCAGGGCTTCGACGTTAATATCGGCGGGACTTTCTGGGGCGCGCCTGCTACGTACTTCTACCCGTACAGAGGCTCGCAAAGATACGGCGGGGAGTTCCGGTATGTACCCCACCTCGAATTCGGTTCCGAAGACGAGTATCTAACCGACCGCCTTACTGATGAGGCGCTGCGGGTTATGGACAAGGTCAAAGACAGACCATTCTACCTAAATCTTTGCTATCACACGGTCCATACACCAATCGAAGGTAAACCAAAGCTCGTCGAGTATTTCAAAAATAAGGTCAGGCCGGACATGCACCATCAGAATTACGAATATGCGGCGATGGTCCACAGCCTTGACGAAAACGTCGGCAGAGTCCTGAATAAAATTGACGAGCTCGGCCTTGCCGACCGCACGATTGTCTTTTTCTTCTCCGATAACGGCGGCTATATAAACGAGTTTAATCGAAAGGTCGTAACCAATAATTATCCTCTTCGCAGCGGCAAAGGCTCGCTATATGAAGGCGGCGTCCGCGAGCCATTGATTATTCGCTGGCCCGGCGTGACACAACCCGGCAGAGTTTGCGACGAGCCGGTAAGCTCGATTGATTTTTATCCGACCTTCCTCGAAATGACCGGCCTGGCCGGCGACCCGAAGCATGACTCTGATATAGACGGCATAAGTCTCGCACCTCTTTTGAAAAATCCCGCCGGCAAACTCAAACGCCAAAACCTTTACTGGCACTACCCTCACTACTACCCCACGACCACACCGGTCGGCGCGATTCGCCAGGGTAAATGGAAGCTGTTGGAGTATTTCGAGGATGATCACGTCGAACTGTATAACCTGAGCGATGATATCGGCGAGCAGAACGACCTTGCTAGGACAATGCCCGAAAAAGCCGGGGAGCTTCGCAAGCGTCTTGATGACTGGCGAAAAGCTGTCAATGCTCAGATGCCAACGAAGAAGCCTTGAGCGATTTGCTCAATGAAATAATATGGATCCTATCCGAGAATATATTGACATCAGGATGATTCGAGAGAATCTCGATGGTATTCCCGAATATGATTTACCAGCAGGCTATTCGATCCGATGGTATCAGCCGGGATACGAAGAACACTGGCAGAAAGTCCAGTCGCTTGCCGATGAATATACCAGGGTGACGCCCGACCTTTTCCAGGAGCAATTCGGATCCGATATAAAATTGCTTTCCGAACGTCAGTGTTTTCTCTTTAACAGCGAAAATAATATTATTGGAACAGCGACGGCCTGGCTTGACAATCAAGGCGAAAAGTCTCCCGGCAGAATCCATTGGTTAGCGATAATTCCGGCAGAGCAGGGCAAAGGACTTGCCAGGCCGCTTCTGACGATAATATGCAAAAGATTAAAAGAACTTGGGCACAGCAAAACATACCTGACTACTCAGAGCGTTAGAATTACTGCGATCAATCTATATGCCAAATTCGGTTTCGTTCCTGTGATAGATTCAGACCGGGACAGAGAAATTTGGGAGAAGCTTCGCAAATACGTAAAATACCCGTTGGCTTTCTGAAGTACACATGTCATTCTGAGGCGAAGCCGAAGAATCTCAATGCCGGCGATTCTATGGTTAAGTCATGGTTTATTATGTACTTGTTGCGTTGAGATTCTTCGTTCCACTCAGAATGACATTCATATACCACTGTAGTCCGGCAGATTTGTTGCGAAATCCGTCAGAGCACGGATCGTGTCGATATTGTAATCTTCTTCGACGTGATATACGAATGCGAGATTGCCGCCGTCGTTTTCTTCGTAAATGCGTTTGGCCCAGCTTAGTATCGGCTCGGTGCTTTCTGCGGACATGTCCTGCGGCAGGGGGGCAACGCTTATCGTCATATCTTTTCCGAAAATCCGCCGGGCTTTTTTTATCGATGTCTCGCCGCCAAGATCGAGGGAATAGAGATTTGTGATTTTTGAGAATACTTGCAGGTGGTTTGTGCTTGGCCCGCAGGAATGGAGCCGGACGGGGCCGAGCTTTTCTCCGATCTTCGATGTAACCGGCACCACGAACTTTTCGATGAGCTCCGGGCTTACCATGCAGGATGAACATTCACCGACGTGCACAGAAGTGATGGGCAAGTCGGCTATCCACGAAAAATGCCGGCATAGAACAATAAACGCATCAGCAATCCAGCCCATAATCTCCAGGCACTGTTGCGGTTCTATCATCATATCCATAAAGAAAGTCTCGCCGAGAAATTTCTGGGCAGAAGTCATTACTCCATGAATTGCGGCCCGGCCGGATGTGTCCCAGAAAAAAGGTGGGATCGGACGAAGCTGCTTTTGCGAATTGTCTTGTACCCGGTGAATCTGCTGCTCGAAAAGCTTAATCAATTCGTGATCGAGCAAACTTTCCGGTGCCGGCAGGTGGTCAAGGTCCTTTCCCGACAGGCATCCCGGCGTGATATCGGCGTCGAAACTGTCACGGGGGACAAAATCGGCGCCCAGCAGCATACCGAGAATCATGTTCGGCTGAATGCCCCCAATCTGAATCTGCCGATTGTCCCAGTAGTCGATTTGTCCAAGGTTGGATTCCGAATAGAAAAGTCGCATTCCGGGAAATTGTGCCGCCGCGTATTCGTTGCACTTACAGTCAATAGCGTAGCGTTTGTCGGGATCGAAATAGTAGTCACGGTCAAAGCTTACACCCAGGGCCCCGGCCATCCATCCCTTCGAAAGCGTTCCTGAGATATTAATCATTTCGATTCTCGAATTTATAACAGGTCACGACCTCTTGTCCAGCGCACTTATAGCTACAGGCCTGCCCGATTCGGCGGAAAGGTCGGCCGCAAAGCACACAGCGTGAGTTTGTGCCGCATCTTCCAGATCCGGATATGGTTGCTTGTCCTCAATGATACAATCAAGGAAATGCGATACCTCACCTTCGAATGGATGATGGGCGACATCGGCGCTGTCAGGCAGAATGCAGGGGATTTTCATAAAATCGTTCTGCCCGGGAAAGAGCTTCGGGGCAAAGATTTCATTATTGCGAATCGTGCCCTCGGTTCCGTAGACCCCGATGTTGAATCTGTATGGCATCTGAGCGTCGAACGTCGTTATGCTGCGCCCGATCTTGCCGTCCTCGAATTCGACGTTGACTGAAATAGTGCCGGGGTACTCTATCGGATTTTCAGTTTTCACCTGGTAGGCGCAGACTGCCTTAGCTTCGCTGCGGGCAAACCAGCGCAGAGCATCTATCGCGTGACAGCCTCCGGTCAGGATTGCCGTGCCGCTTTGCTGCCGGCTGCCGTACCATTTTTGCTTGGGCGTCATCCAAATCCGGTGCATATAATCGACCTCCACCATGAAGATGTTGCCGAAAACGCCCTGTGTTATGAGCTGGTCGATTGTCATCAGCAGCGGATTCCAGTGCAGCACGAAACCAACCAGCGTTTTGACGCCGGCCTTTTTTACGGCCTTTTGCTGCTTTCGCATATCTTCCAGCGTTGTGGCCACCGGCTTTTCGATTATGATATGCTTGCCGGCCTCGGCGGCGGCGACGGCATATTTCGTATGCTGATTGTGAGGCGTGCAGACCACGACAATGTCCGTGTCCTTACGCCGGAGCATCTCTGCAGCGTCGGTTTCAATCGCGCAATCCAAATCGTGCCGGTCGCGATAACGTTCCGCATTTGCACGGTTCCGGCTGACCAGGGCACGGATTTCCGACCGCTCGTCTTTCTTAAAGGCCTTTACATATTCCTCCGCCACAGCGCCGCAGCCGATGATCCCAACGCCAAGTCTTTCCATATTTGCTCCTTTTTGTAGTCATAATTATTTCACTTGCTCGACATTTGTGATTATAATAAATGTTATTGCTCTTTGAATACTATAATGCGGATTTTCGTATATTCATAATCCATTATTTTCGAGGTTTTAGCTATGGCTAATAAAATTATCTGTGTATGGATATTGCCGGCAATACTCTTTTTCTCGACTTTCGCTGAAGCGGCGTCTGTAAAATCGAAGCTGTTTGGCAAAACCGCCGACGGTCGGGAAGTCACTATATACGAGCTTCTCAACACTAATGGTCTGCGGGCGACGGTTATGGATTATGGTGCTATATTGGTGGCACTGGAGGTGCCGGACCGCAACGGCAAATTGGCCGACATTAACCTCGGCTTTGACGAGCTCGAACCATACATAAAGAGAAATCCGCTCTTCGGTGCCGTCGTCGGACGCTATGCCAACCGCATCGAAAACGCGAGTTTCACTATCGACGGCATCGAATATAAAATAACACGAAATTCAGGCAAGAATCATATCCACGGCGGCAACCAAAAAAGATTCGACAAGGTCATGTGGAAGGGCGAAGGATTCCAGACTGCCGAAGGGGCGGGCGTGCGGTTAGCCTATCTCAGCAGGGACGGCGACGAAGGTTTTCCCGGCAATCTTAATTGCACGGTAACCTACACGCTGACAAATAAAAACGAGCTGAAGATTAACTACCAGGCGACAACAGACAAGCCGACCGTCGTGAACCTGACCAACCACGCCTATTTCAATCTCTCTGGAGCCGGCGACGGCGACGTTTTAGGCCACGAGATGATGATTAACGCCGACTTCTACACGCCGGGAGACAAAGCACTAATCCCCACCGGCGAAATCCTCAGCATAAAAGGTACGCCCCTGGATTTTACCGAGCCAAAAACAATCGGCTCAAGAATCGAGCAACTTACCGAGACTCGCGGCTATGACCATAACTATGTGCTGAAAAACTCCGATGGTTCGCTGACTTTAGCCGCCCGAGTGTACGAGCCGGGCAGCGGCAGGATTATGGAAGTCTACACTACCGAGCCGGGCGTGCAGTTCTATACCGCAAACGGCATGAGAAATGTCCAGGGCAAAGGCGGCAAAGTTTATCAGAATCATTACGGCTATTGTCTCGAAACCCAGCACTTCCCCGATTCGCCCAACAAGCCGCACTTTCCCTCAACCGTCCTGCGTCCCGGCGAAAAATATGACACTACGACGGTCTTTAAGTTCTCGACAAAATAAAAATTCCCTGATAATAACATAGCACAATCTGTCATTCCCGCGAAGGCGGGAATCCATTACTGGGTGGCAGCCTCATCCCGATAGTTGTTATCGGGATGGGGATGGCTTTTTCGAATTTAGTCGTCGTCCACTGCCGCTCTGCCGTGGAACTGGCCGAGGATACAAATTAATTCTTCGTAAGGCATGCAGCCGTTCTCGCTGGCATAATCCCACGCGAGCTGCGAAAAACTCTCGCCGTCCTTGTTTTCCAGATCGTTAATCCCCGCCTCATTTTCCGCTATCCTGAGCAGTTCGGTTATCTCATTGTAGCGGTCGTCGGCCATTCTGAGCAAATCGACGATATGCTCCGGCACCCCGTGCGCTTTTGCCAACTGCCTGCAGTATCGCTCGTATAATCTTTGCCGTCTCTTTGAATTATTAGCATTATTTTCGTTGCGATTCATATTACTCCGATTCATTTTTCACACGCTGCCGCCGCTCGTGCAATTCGCGCCAGGTCGTGAGGATGATTCCTTCGTTTTCGATAAATTTCTTAA
>CAZTDF010000047.1:0-4346 GCA_964612465.1 uncultured Pirellulales bacterium | reverse complement strand
CTGATGTGCTGCATGTGCCCTCCCATCATGAGGATGGGAATCTGCTTTTCGATGCCGAGCTTAACGTAGCGTTCGAGATACATCGGATGAAAGCACGTCCCCATGTGCGAATCCAGGTGCGTGGGCTTTATGCCCATCGCCAGTGCCTTGTCGATCTGGGCGCGCATTTCGGCCTCGACTTCATCGGCGGTCGCATTGGAGACCACCTCGCCGACGCTGTGCCACAGGCAGCCTTCCGAATCCACTAATCCCGGCACGGCTGGCTTTCCCGCGACCGGTCCCCATCGGTATTTTTTCCATTCGGCCGTAAGCGTCAAATGCAGCCCGGCGTCAACCTGCGGATGCTTCTTCAAATAAGCGCTCATTTCCGGCACCCACGAGCACGGCATCATTATACTCGTTGAGGTAGCGACGCCGTCCTCGATGGCCTTGATTGCGCCCATATTCGAATTATGCGACATCCCCGCATCGTCAACGTGGAAAATCACCGCTTTAGTCCCCTCCGGCCACCCAAGCCGCTCGGCGAAAGTCTGCGCCCCGGCGTCTTTAGCTGTAAATCCTGTAAAAGTCATAAATATCACTAAAAGAGTTCTAAAAAAGCGATTCGCTAACATAAAATTCACTCCTCAGGCACCTTCTGTCATTGCGAAGGAGCGCAGCGACTGCGGCAATCTCACGTTTTTCAACCTCCCCAGCGCGACTTTTGTACTCCTTGTCATTCTGAACGGAGCGCAGCGTAGTGAAGAATCTCTTACCCGCATTCCAATCCCAGATACTTCGCTTCGCTCAGTATGACGAATAAAGGGTGATTCCTCATCAATAGGCATTATCAGCTCAAAATCCTTAATACAAAGCCCTCAAACAGACCAACCAAAACCAGCCGGACCAACCGGCCGCACAAGTATAGCAAAACCACCATCTCAAAGCAAGAATGTCAACAAAAAGATTGATAATCAGCTTCATATTTTATAATATTAATTTTAAGAAAACTATAGCGAGGCCGTTTTAGTGCATCTTAACCAGAAGAATTATGCGAAACTAAAGTTACTAAAATGGAGAAATTATTGAGATGTGACTGAACTTCTCCTGAATATCTAAACAATGTAATTAGAATAATCATGAAGCTAAATATATTTTACTCATGGCAATCTGACTTGCCAAATAGCAAGAATAGAAGTCTGATCAGCAACTGTTTAGAAGAAGCAGTAAAGAAAATTTTTGAAAAAAATAAAATTATTACAGAATACATAATAGATAGTGATAGTAGAGACGAAACTGGGACACCTGATATAGTAAAGAGTATCTTTTCCAAAATAGATGTCTGTGATATTTTTGTTGCAGATATAAGCATCATTAATGGAGATTCATCTGATAGAAGAACTTCAAATCCAAATGTCTTAACTGAATTGGGTTATGCTACTTCCGCGATTGGATGGCAAAATATCCTCTGTATATTTAATGATGAATATGGAAAAAAGGAAGAATTGCCATTCGATATCCGTTTTAGAAAACCATTGAGTTATAACACTTCTGATAAGAAACGTGGGAGGAAATACTTGACATCACAATTGGTGCGAAGCATCCAAAAGATCATTGAGACAAGATTAAACGATAAGACATACTATAATCATATAAAAATGGAAGTAGATCTTGCCTTACAAGCAACTCTATTCGATATTCTAAAAATACTTCATTTTTGGAAAAATGACAATGTTAAATTATTGGCATATCATGAACTATTACATAGCTCGCAGGAAGATATTGAATGTTCGTTGAAAGATGCGAAGATTTTGGGATTTCAACTATATAAAAATTTGGAAACTAACATAAGTGATTTCACCGAGTTCTTCAATGATAGTGTAAAAACACATTTCTTGAAAAATGAAGAAAAAAGCATAATCGCAAAAATTGTGATGGCTCTGAAAAGATTAAAAGAGGTGTTATGTTCTGAAGATGTATTCGATGTAATATCATCTTCTACGAAATATGTAGTTTTGTCTGCACATGAAATGAATATTCAAAATCCCAAAGATAGTTTTATACTTATGGAAAAAATCGATAGCGAAAAGGGAATTGTAAGAGATAGCGGTTCATTTAATCCAATTATTGTTAAGAATTTGACGAATGTATATAAAGTTAAGGATAAATATTTGAAAAGGCTTGCATCAATAATCCACAACTTAATTATCCTAACGAACGATTGGATTAGAAATACAGGCGGTCAATTCATTTTTAATTCTAGATTGTTAGAAGCGCAAAATCTAACTGAATGATTGATTGTCCTTAATAAATTGCAATGAGATCAGTTATGATGAAGGTTGTGAAAAAGATATGAGCGAATTTATATTTCCAGAATGGTGGGGCAAAGACTCAATTTCTGATTTTGTTAGTTCCGCTTATGGCAACTGTGTCGCAAGCTTAATCAACTACAGAGATAAGCCTATTATAGATGCTATGATTACTGTCAATGACATTTTCAAAGAAGCGTCACAGATAAAATGTAATATAGGCAATGAAACGTTACTTCCTTTCTTTTTCGGAAGATCGCGTGGTTGCTATCTCGGAGCTGTCAGACTATCGACAAGTGGACAAGTTTCAGAAAGCTACGCCTTGATGCGAACATGCATTGAAAATGGATTGTATGCTCTCCATATTATGCAAGACCCAACAATTGGGGAAGACATGCCAGAACGTATCGAGATATGGATAAAAAGGCATGACAATGAGGATAACATGAGTCGATGCCGCAATGAATTTAGATATGGAAATGTCAGGAATACTCTTAGCAAATGTGACGAAGAACTGGGGCTACGCATATCAGAACTATACACATTTGCAATAGATTGCGGTGCACATCCTAACGTAATGGGTTCAATTACGACCTCAGAGATTTCTGAGACTGGTGTAATGACGGATATTCTTACACCCGGTGATAATCCAATTTGTATGGTTGCAATTCAAAGGACGGTTCAAGTTGGAATCTGTGTGCTCTCGATTTATAAATTAATATTTGGAGATAGATTCAGCCATATTAATGAGAAACTTCGAGAGTTAGATATTTTTATTGAGAAAATCTGAAGAATGATTGATTGTCCGTAAAAATTGTAATGAGATCGGTTATGAAGAAGTTTGACATAACGAGACCTTTACCATTTATTATCCATTCGACTACGCTCAGAGCCTGCCTTGAGCTTGCCGAAGGTACAGGTTTACGATACCTAAGGCATAAATTTATTATTGATTATTTTTTCAGTGTTAATCCTTCGGCTCTGCTCAGGACGGCGTCTGCGTTTACTTGTGCCATGGGTATCTGCGGTTAATAAATTTTAATAAATTGGAAGGAGATTAGGTATGAAGAATTTAATGTTTTCAACGGTTCCGGCTTTGGTTGTGGCGGTGATATTGCTGGTGTTCTACCCCGTTTTTTCAGCCGGCCAGAATGGTGCCGAGATCGAAGAGCCGCAGGTAGGTCAATCCGTCAGGTGCGAGGAATTGCTGCTGGCGATAGATACCACTGCGTCAGATCCGAACGAAGCTACTATTATACGGTTCTATCTGGCGGATTTCGGCGGGCCTTTTTATATCGTTCATGCGGCGTTGCTGCCGAATCCGACTGTTAGCGATCCGGATAATAAGCCGATTATGATGTCGGGGACCGGCCAGGTTGTAGAATCATCGGGTGAAATCACGTCCAGCAGCATCAGCCGGGTGTTCTATATGAACCTGCATTACTCACAGGAGCATGCGGATAAATCGCCGATCTCATATTACCATGACGGCCGGATTGCTCAGGTTAGTCTTGATTTATCGACCTTAAAAGGCACATTCTGGATGGTTGGGACCGATTACGATGCGGCTAATACCGAATTTGCCGACGGCTTTGACAAAATGAACCTTACTCTTACAGGCCAGCTCCCTGAATGCCTCGAACAAGAGCCTGTACCGGAAGAGGAATAGAAGTCGTATTTTCTACATTTTTCAATGTATAAACCAATGTATAGCTCGTAGTCCTTTTAATTAGTCAAAAGGACTACGAGCCTTGAAAAGACTATTCATATCTGCTGTATTCTCTACGCTGTACGCACTACACAGTACGCACTACGAACAAAGAACGCCGTCTCACGGAGATTTTTCCGAAATATGCCCGCTTTTATCCGTTTAGATTCGTATAATAGGTAACAGATTTATGTAGAATACATAAATAAGTAAAAAGGTAAAAGGTAAAAGTAAAAAGGCTTTGTCATTGATTATCTACCCTGTGAGATAGGCAAAGACTTTATCTCACGGGGCTAATCGGTGTAAACTCGTCCTGAGCGAAGCCGAACGGATCCGTGTCGAAAAAAAGC
>CAZTDF010000046.1:17099-25868 GCA_964612465.1 uncultured Pirellulales bacterium | reverse complement strand
ATAAGTATCTCACTTTTTTCATCACCTTTTCTCAATTCTTCGCTTACCGGCCAATTAGTATAGTATTTCGTACGCTACTTATAATATTCCATCCTATATATTTATAGTTGTCAACAGAATATTAATGTTAGGTATAAGAGTGAGCGATTTAGGCCGCTTTGGTAAAAAATTCTTGGGAAAACGTCACGGTGCCGATTTTTTACAGAGGTATTTACAAGGACTATTAAAACTGTATAGGAAATGGAGAATATGAGAAATATAGGCGTTTTATGCAGTTTTTCCTTGACGTAAGATGGTACGTTGAGGATAATTCAAATAAGCAGTTGCTGAAGGTTATTGCTGGCGCAAGCCCTTCAAGGAGGAGGGCTCCCATGTTAAGATTTCATTAGCGATACTAAAGTGAAATTTCATTTTCCATCCAGCCAGCGGAAAAACTTAATTATAAGGCCGGTACCATTAATCTCTTGTAATAAACAAAATGGGGAAAATCGAGCGACAAAGGAGAATATGTATGAGTTTGCCGCTAAGAGTTATTTTGCTGGCAATTATCTGTTATCTTTTTGCGCCGGCAATATCTTTCGCAACGATCGATTCCCAACCCGAGGATGCATCCCTAAGAAGCACGCCGGAACGAGATGTCCCGGATGATGAGGTATCTTCGACAAGTTTAAGAAGTGACGAATTTTTGGTTAAGCAGCTAAAGATAACTGGTAACACCCTGATATCGACAAGAGAATTGCTGGAAAATCTACCTTTGTGCTACATTGATTATGAGGAAATAGATCCAAATATCGAAGAGGCAAGAGTAAATGGTACTTATAATTTTAGAGTTTTGTATGATATAATTTTACGGCCCGGCAAAAAACGCAAAATTTCTCTTGGGACCATACAAGGTCTGACTAAATATTTTTTATCGCAGTACTCGGATTATGCGGGTATCTATGTGTATGTTCCAGCCGATCCGGATGAGGGAACGGGGAGGATGAAATTGAGGGATGGAATTCTGGAGATAAAGATCCTTGAGGGCCGGGTGGCAAAAGTCACGGTGGAGAGATACGATTTGCGCGATCCGAATCAGATACTTCTCGAACCCGAAGATAAAACACATAGTCCAGATAAGAACCGAGGGTACCTTAAAAGTTCTCTAATCAAGTCATGGTCACCTGTAAAAGAGGGCGACGTAATCAGAATGAAAGAGTTGGATTACTTCGTAAAACTGCTGAATCTGAATCCGGACAGACATGTCCGCCATTACATTTCAAGGAGTCGTGAGCCGGATGCTTTGAACTTGAGCTACGATGTCTATGAGACGAACCCGTGGCATTTATATCTGCAGGTCGACAATGCCGGGACCAGTGACAGGCAATGGGCTCCCAGAGTCGCTGTAATCAATACGAACCTTACGGGGATTGACGACAGGTTCTCAGCCGTGTACCAGGCTCCGTGGGAGAAAGGTATTGAGAATGAATACTCGGTGTATGGTAATTATGGTTTTCCGCTCTATAATCCACGATTGCGTCTTAACGTTTACGGCGGATATAGCAAGTTTGACATCACGCCGGAAGGTGGCGCGGGCATCAACTTCATTGGGAACGGTTCATTCTACGGCTCCGTATTGAGTTATAACATCCTGCAGATAGACAGCTTGTTTATTGATTTAACCGGTTCTCTTAGCACAGAAAGGAGTAAGGTGACACCTTCGTTGGGATTGACAAGCGATGTCGATATGGACTTGTGGGGAATAGGAGTCAATATCTATTGTACAGACGACATGTCTAATACATTCTTCACATTTATCGGGACTTCGAGCTTTGGTGGTTCCAGCCTGAGTGAGTTTCAGCTTGCGCGAGAAAAAACAGTTCCCGACTTTACTATTTATAATGCGGCCGCTTCTCACAGCCGATTCCTGGATCCACAAAAAGTAAATCTGCTTAGCGGTTCGTTTCGTTTCATAACCTCAGATGAAAGGCTGGTTCCTGCAAAGATGACCACGTTTGGAGGATTGTACTCGGTCAGAGGTTACGAGGAAGATGAAATTGTTGCTGATGGTGGAATAATTGCCTCCGGCCAATACGAGTTTGATCTTGTGAAGTATAATCAGATAGGGAGTGACAACCAGGCTAATTCTAAAAAGGCGCAAAATACAGAGCCTTGGCTCAAAAGACTTGCCCCGCTGGCTTTCGTTGACTATGGCCGGGCGAAAACAAAGAGCCCTGTGTCAGGTGAGCAGGAAACTCATAAACTCTGCTCGGCAGGTGTAGGTGTGATTGTGGGGCTGGAAGACACATTCGACGCTTCTCTGTACTGTGGGTGGCCGCTTCGGCCGACGGAAGAGACAGATAAAGGGGACGTCCGATTGAACGTTAGCTTGAGAGGAAAATTCTAAGTAAATCAGGTCGACAATAGCTATTTAAAGCGTACTGCTACGCATCCAAAAAAAGGCCTAAGACGTAGGACAGTACTTAAGCCGTGGAGGAGAAGAATGCGACACATAGCGAAATATTACAGCATGCAACTTTTAGTACATGCTGTTGTATCTGCCGTTTTCTGCTACGCGTTTTTCAACGCGTCAAATTCCGTTGTGTTAGCCGGACCGGAAGGTGCAGAGGTAATTCATGGCCGGGTTTCATTTCAGCAGAATGGACTCAATACCGTTATCACCGCTTCCGACAAATCGATAGTGAACTACAAAAGTTTTAATATTGCGAGACCTGAAGCTGTTGAATTCGTCCAGCCCCACAGCAACGCATCAGTCTTGAACAGGATACTTTCGGCAAATCCGACGCATATTGATGGGACTCTTTCGGCCAATGGGAGAGTCTTCTTTGTCAATCCCGCCGGTGTCTACATTGGCAATGGCGCTAAAATTAATGTTAACCAGTTGGTTGCTTCAGGTTTAAACATTTCAAACTCCGACTTCATAAGCGGAAAGTATCTTTTTACTGGAGGTCACGGTTCGGTCGTAAATCGCGGTGACATCACGGCGGAAAAAGTCCATCTCATTGGCAAACATGTTGCCAACTATGGTACTATTAACTGTCCCGGGGGGTATGTTGTTATGGCAGTGGGGGACCGGGTATTTCTCGGTACGCCGGGCAACGATCTTACCGTTGAAGTAGATACCGATTCGTTGCCCGAACCAACGAACCTTGATGTGGGTATTCGTAATGAGGGTACCATTAATGCTGAAGGCGGCGAAATAGTCCTTGCTGCGGCGGGAGATATTTATTCGCAGGCAATTTCAAACGTCGGCACACTCTCGGCTTCTGTCCGGGCCGGCGACGCCGGAAAGGTGAAACTCATTGCCGAAAATGGAAAAGTTATTAACAACGGCTCTATCACGGCAACAAGCAATTCCGGAAGAGGCGGAACAGTAATCGCCGAAGGTGGTGAGGTAATCAACTCGGGAACGGTGGACGTGACCGGCAGCGAAGGTGGACAAGTCACAATGAGGGGAACACGAGTCGGGCAATTTGGAACAATCCACGCTGATGGCACTAATGCACACGGCGGCAACGTCACCTTAACGGCCGACGAAGTAGTTGCCCTTGGTTCGGACAGCCTGACCACTGCAAACGCCGGGCCGAACGGTAATGGTGGTGACATCACAGCTTCATCGCCGGACACAGCCCTTTTCCGAACGGATGCAAAAATCGAAGCTAAAGGTGGAGCCCTGTCCGGAAATGGTGGTTCTGTCGAAGTGTCCGGTAAAAAGCATGTTGAGATATCAGGTGTGGTTGACGCCGGTGCCGCAAACGGCGCCGCGGGTACTTTCCTTATCGATCCCACTGAGATAATGATTGTAGAATCTGATGATACTCAGGTGCCTGATTTGACCGATCCCCAGGATGATGATCCACGCTTGTTTCGGGCGAACGCCAACACCAATGAAATCACCGACGAGACTATTGAAACGTTGCTGAATAACGGTACGAGTGTCACGCTTGACACCAGTAACAGCGTCGGCGGCGGAACCGGCCTCGATGGTGCTTATGAAGGAAGCGGTGACATTATCCAACAAGCCGATGCTGTGATTGATTTCACCGGCACCGAGGGGTCTGTTACTTTGGAACTTATCGCTGAGCGTGATATTACCTTAAATGGCGGCATCAAGTCCTCGGATGAATCGAGTGGCACGTTGGGAGTGACACTTACCGCTCAACAAAACATTACCGTTAGTGCTGATGTAACCACGAAAGGCGGCGACTTCACTTCGTCCGGAGTCGACTTTGACAATACGGACGGAGTTATCAGCACCAACGGAGGTGCTATAGCCATAAACCATACGGGCACAGTTACCCTGGGGGCGGACCTTGATCCTGGTGTCGGGAACAGTCCCACTGGCACTTCTACTTTGATTAACGTATCCTCGGAAGCCGCTCAAATCCAGGACGCTATCGACATCGCTGCAACCAGCATGGACAATGGTAAAACGATTACAGTTTCCGGGGGCACTTACAAGGAAAATCTTTCTGTCAACAAATCCAGGATGGAGCTGAAATCAAGTAAGGACGAGAAAGTGACACTAACGGCTGAGAATGGTGTTGTCCTCGACATTGATGGCGATGCAGACGAATTCGTATTGGGCGGAGCCGAGAACGAAGGCTTTACGATTGAAAGTGATACCGGCAAAACTTCGCTGGTTCAGCTCAGGAACAGTCCTGATGACGTGGATATTTCCTGGAACAATCTCAACAGCTCTGGTAGTGCTTTAGGCGGTATCCTGGTGGATAATGCCGGCTCAGATGGTTTAACTATTACCAACAACATCTTCAACGCCGACAACCGTGACTATGGGATATGGAGTACACACTCGTCGAATATGACAATAACGGACAACAAATTCGAGCCTTCTACTGATCTAACGATGGCCAGTTGTGCAATCCGTTTTGACGGAGTAACGACGCTATCGGAAATCAGCCGTAATAAGATTTTAAATTGGGGTCAGGGCATCTCCATTTATAACAGCGGGGGCGTCAACGGTCTGGTAATAGAAGACAATGTGATTACTGACTACTTGTGGACTGGTATTAGCTTTGAACAATACAATGCAACCGGTGGCCTCAACGGAAATATTAGTGACGTCGCCATTCAGAACAACGTAGTAACCGGTGGGACATACGGTATCTTGTTGAGAGCGGATGATCCTGACATCATTACAAATAGCATCGCCATAAATAACAATAATCTCAGCGGAAACGTTTTTGGTATAAACAACGAAATGAGCAATGGAACTCCGCTGGACGCTACGGGTAACTGGTGGGGTGATACCGCTGGCCCGAAGCATATAACAAATCCCGGTGGTCTTGGAAGCGGGGTAAGTGACAATGTAGATTACAGCCCCTGGCTGGCTCTTGAGAATGACTCTTCTGAGGAGCTGGGCTTCCAGCCGGTCAGCCCGATGACGTGGGGCATGTTACAAAGCGTGGATAAATCGGCATTCGAAAAATGGATTGGCATTGCTGAGAGTGGCGATACGCTTGAGCTGCACTACAGCGGGAGTCCGACAATTCCCTTAATAGACGACCACGGCAAAGGTGTAAATATAGATATCGGCGCTGATGGGATTTTAACCGTAAGTCAAAAAATAACCATAGCTGGAACTGTTTCGTTCAGCGGAGATGGACCTGACGGATCTACCGGCTTGATAATTAATGGAAGTATAGATCCGAAATCGATCGACCTTTTTTCTTGTGATGATGTAACAATCAATGGCGTATTGGAGGCGGACGAATATATAACTGTCAGGGCAGGCTTTGATGGCACCGGCAATATCATATGGTCCAGCGGTAGCCTGGAAACTTTCAATAGCGGCGGATACATCGAAATGACAGCAGGCATAGACGGCGGCACCAGCGGAGATATCGCTGTCGGTGGAAATGTGACCACAAATGCAGGCAACATCACAATAAAAGCCCACGATGGTGCTGTCGCTATAACAGATGCCGGTGTGATCGATGCTGGTGGCGGCATGATAAATATCGCTGCCGATGGTGACATAAAGCTTGGCCGTTTGGTAACTGCGAACACCTCAGACACAGCGATTGAGATTGAAAGTACATCGGGTAAAATCATTGACAATGGAGATACGCATGGTGCAGATGTGGAAGCGCCATACGGATGGCTGGTAATGAACGCGGCTGCCGGTATTGGTTCCGAGATCGTTACCAATGTGAACGACTCGGCTATAGAGACTAAGGTAGCGTCACTTGAGATTTCAAATAGTAAGTCCGGCAACGTACTAATAGATGAAACTGATGGAGTAGACATTGCTCTGGTCAATGCCGGTAGTGGCGATGTCACCATAACCGCTGGAGGTGCTATCAGAGACGCCGACCTTGACGATACAGGCACATCCTCTGTTGATGTGGTTGGTGCAACGATTAATTTAACTGCAGGTTCTGGTGGGATTGGAACACCTGTTGTGGCCCAAGCTGGGAATCGTGTTCTGGAAGTGACGGCATCGACAGCGTTGAATGCCGACACGACGGCAGACGGTGCAAATATTAACATAGACAGCATCGGCGACTTGCCGGTCGGCCTCATAAGTGCTAACCATGTTGGTGACATATCCGATCCGGCCGATGACAAGTATGGTGACGTTACGCTGAATTCTACCGGGAATATAGAGTCAACAGCTAACGATGAGGCTGCGGATATAATTGGCAGTACCATCAGGCTGAAATCGAAAGTTGGTGGAATAGGAACAAATTCAGCCGTGGATGTGACGGCGTTGAGAGCATTGAATGCCGACACTACAGGCGATGGTGCAGATATCAATATTGACAGTATCGGCGACTTACCGGTCGGCCTTATAAGCTCTGACGACGGTGCTGGAACTATTGGTGATGTAACCTTGAAGTCGACAGGTTCGATAAACGAAGCATCGGATAATATCGATGTTGACATAACCGGGGCGGCAGTGACCTTGACCGCAGTGGATGAAATTGGCGGCAATGCGGACGTACAGAACTTTGACACAGCAGGAGCTCTTGAAGTGACATCCGGGAGCCTCGATATTTCAACGACCGGTACGACTGTGGATGGTGCAGCGATAGTGATCGGTGATCTTGGCGGCACGTACCTAAAGGATATCGATACGGCAGCCAGTGACATTACTATCACCTCCGATGGCGATCTTACGGTTGGCAATGTTCACGCCGGCACGACGACAACTAAGGGGGTCACCATCACGGTAGATGGTTCGATCAATGACAACGAAGACGACACTACATTAACAGTTGCCGATATAGTAGGTGACACGATCGACTTGATTGCAAAGCGCGGTGGGATTGGGACTTTGGCTGTAGGCAGTGTTCTTAAAGTGACGGCATCGACAGCGTTGAATGCCGACACGACGGCAGACGGTGCAAATATTAACATAGACAGTATCGGCGACCTCCCGGTCGGACTTATAAGTGCTAAAAAGGACGTAGGACCGATTGGCGATGTGACCTTGAATTCGACAGCCGCGATATATGATCACGCAGATGATGCGGGTCTTGATATTAAGGCTGATAGGCTAACACTGAAAGCTAAAGGTGAGATAGGGGCTGATCCTTTGTCCGGCTTTACCAATTCGGCACTTGAGACTGAGATAGCATCAATTGCCGCAGAGACCGCTGAAGCCGGTGACGCCGGAATCGATATTGATAATACTAATACAGCAGAAGTTACTATTACAGAGTTACGCACTTCCGGAGGTTCGATTGACTTTGATCAGACCGGCGGTGGTTTACTTGTTATCGCAGATGATGGTATAGACAGTGGTAATGATGGTGCCGCTTTTGGTGGCAATATCACTGTTAACTGCACAACAGGCCTTATAGTCGACAGCCCAGTGACCAGCGACTCTGGGAGTGGTGGGGCGTTGAATATAGGTGGCGGGGTGACGGCTAATGCTACAGTGACAACGGGTGAAGGTGCAATAAATCTTAATAGGGGCACCGGTAACAGTGGTGGTGACATCATTGTTTCGTCTCAGTTGAACTCATTCGGTTCCATTGACTTGAGAACGGGATCTGGTGGAGTACGTATTACAGAGGAAGGTCAAGTGAACGGTGGCAGTGTAGATATTCAAGGTAGTGATCTTAATATTACACCAGGTAAGACAGACAGTATCGAGATTCAATCCGGTGGCAGTGTATTTGCGAACACGTCCGTTACAATTGAAAGTATTCCCGCAGCCCCAGACGACGCCGACATAATTATAGATGGTACGGTTACCTCTCATGGTTCGCTTGCCTTCACAGCTAAACAAGATATTTTGATGGGTGTTGGTGGCGATTTGTACAGCAATGGCGGAAACATCGACCTGACTGCAGACAACGGTGGAGGGATAACGATGATTGACAATGCTGTTGACGATTCTACCGTGATTGATGCTGGTGATGGCACGATCAAATTGTCAGCGGATGGTAACATAGCTCTCAGCAGGCTTGTAACGACTAACAATACACCCTCGGCAGTTCTTATTACTACGACCGGCGGCTCTGTAACCGACGCTGGTGATACCGGCGGCGAGGATATAGTTGCCCGTAGTACCAAGGCTGTAGTTACGATAGATGCGGAGGGAGATATAGGCACAGCTAACAATGCTATCGAGACGACAGTAGCGAGCCTGGATGCATCGTCAACAACAGCCGGAGATATCGTGATCACTGAAACCGATGACATCACCTTAACAGATGTAGATACGGTAGATGGAGCCATCGCCATCAATACAGGTGGCGCAACCATAGTTACAGAAGTGGGGACCTCAGGCGGTGG
>CAZTDF010000046.1:12463-16999 GCA_964612465.1 uncultured Pirellulales bacterium | reverse complement strand
TCATTGCATCAACAGGAGATATAACCTTAGGAATGGTTTCTGCCGCCGGCTCAGGTGATGTAGCGATAACAGCGACAGCCGGCTCGATCAATGATGCTTCAGACGGTGTCGTTGTTGACATAACGGCCGATGTCCTGACTTTAACAGCGCAGGATGAGATTGGTGGCAATCCAACTAAGGGCAGGGAGGTAGATGCGCTCGGTGCTCTCGAGACAACAGTAGCGACCCTGGATGCTCATTCCAGAGGCGGTGACATAGTCATAGTTGAGACAGACGATGTCGAACTGCAGAATATATTGGCTGATGTCGGCAGCATTTTCCTGGAAGCAACTGATGGGGAGATGACACACGAGGCTGATAAGACTATTAATGCTGGCGGTGGCTCGCTGACAATGAAACAGGCTGACACATTAGACCTCGGTGACTTTACGTTTGATAAACAGGCTGACACAGACCTTACACTGGAGAGCTTTAACGGCTCAATTTCAGTGGTCGACGCGGCTAATGGTGGTAATGATGACAATGCTGCCGATCAGTGGAAATCAATAAAAGCTACAGCCCAAAGTGGCATTGAACTCGAAGGTTCCGAAAGTATCAAGACTAACGCGTTGCAGTCTACTACTGAAAACATTTCTGTACATTCAACAGGAAGCAATTTGATCGTCAACGGCACGGTCAAAGCAGATGGCGGCGGTGTAGAGCTTATTGCGGACGCTGGTATAATTTATACGGAAGGCGGGTCAAACGACACGCTTAATGTAGGCGTAACCGGATTCTCGGATGGGAATAAAGGAGTCAAATTGCCGCATGGCGACGGTAAAGCAGCTATTGTTATTAGGAGTAAGGGTGACTTGAAGTTGGGTCCAGGCGCCACACTTACTGCTAAAGGGGCGTACAAGGCTTATGATCCTGCTCATGATGATCGGGGCAGTGTCGACTTTCAGAATACAGGTGATAAAGCTGGTGATCCAATTGATGTTGCAATTTATGTTGGCAGTTACGATTTTGAAAGTGAGACCGGAAGTGATGTTATTGTTAATTCTACTGTTTCGATGACATCTAATGGCACAATGGTCATAGATGCAGGAAATGTAGTTAATTCTTTTGGTGAGAACTTTACGAAATCTCCCGTTTGGAAGGATAAAACGAGCAGATTGGAGGTCGTCTCACGAACAACACAAACCGTAGATCAGGCTGTTGACAAGAAAACCCTGCCTCATGCTGTGGAGGCGCGTGGAGATGAAGCCCCATCCTGGTTTCAAGGCGAACAGTACGTGCTGCGAGGTAAACCAGTAGCAGAAGTTCTCGCTAAAGTAGGGCCTGTTCCACTGGTGCCACCCTTGCCTACGGAGCTGGAAGCCCGCAGTGACGTGGAGGAATCCGATACGGAGGAACTGATGCTCTGGTTAGAAGAGGAGGGAATTGCACCGTATTTAGCCGAAGCAGACCCACGAACGCTTAGCACAGACATACGTTTGATTAAAGCTGCCAAGCGACTTCGCGACTCTGCTGAAATTCTTGAGAATACACCGAGTGATCAAGTTGAAATTCTCGCACAAATACTTGATAGAAACATGCAGTCCTCTATGCATGTAACTCAAACCGATGGGCGTCAAATTAAGGTCTGGCATCGTGATGACGCAGTTAT
The DNA here is from genome assembly GCA_964612465.1 of uncultured Pirellulales bacterium. GTDB lineage: Bacteria > Planctomycetota > Phycisphaerae > Sedimentisphaerales > Anaerobacaceae > JAFGPJ01. Next base: position 15,351 of record CAZTDF010000046.1, on the reverse strand, counting down.
AGCCGTATTAAACGGAGAATGGGCTCGTGCTCTTGTATGTTATGTCCAAACATGCGCCGATGAATTTTATATGCCATATGATCACGCTGTCAATCTTTGCACAGGCAATAAATACATTGAAGAAGGATTAGCAGGGGGGAGGGCCCAAGTCATAACAAAGAAACTTCTGAATTGTATTCAGGAATCTGCGAATGGTTTTAAATCAGGCATGTCAATCTACTGGACAGAAGAAACAACCTAATCTAATTTAATCCGGAGGAGAGGAAAGTTTTTTTTGCAGTCTGACTCACCTTTTAATTGTTTTATTTAGCTAATACGATCACGCGGAAACCGAGATCGTTCGCTGATGGCTGATCTGGGATTGCCGAGTAATTTTCATCTATGTAGTCTTTGGAACCAGGTATATATTCGGGCGGTGCCAGACAGGAGCCCCCGCAGATGGATTTGTCTCGACACCATTCCCAAACATTACCAATTATATCATAAAGATCCCATTTGTTTGGCTCCGTACTGCTGGGAATCGGCCAGGCTGAATTTATATAATTTGGCTTACTGTTAATAACGATTTTATCTGATACAAGATCTTTCCCTCTCTCGTAACCTTCATCCTTCACGGCTCCAAGAGGTAAAATCGGCGGATTGACAAGATTACTCTTATCTCTGTTGTATTTTTCTGCCACTCTCAGCCAAGGTTCTGCCCTTACGTGGGCGAACGTTAGAATTTGTGATTGATCGCTCCGTGGCGAGGTGTGTGGTTCTGAGCTAAAAGCAGACTTGTGCTGTGTAACGGTGGGCAGTTGCGCGCCAAGCCACTTTGCATAAGATTCTGCTCCATAGTGAGTTACGTAGGTAACAGGGTAGTTTTTTAATATGGGATTAATATTTTTTCCCCAATATAATCCATAGGGTGGCTTGTTTGCATACCACCTTATGAGGGATTTGTTCTTTGAATCTATATAAGCATTTTCTATATTGATTCTTGTTGCATCGGTATTTGGCAGGAAGAATTGATATTGAGCATTTGTTATTTCACGTATAGCCATATAAAACGGCTCAGGATTGCCGTAGCCGGCCGGGATGAACCTGAGTATCACGCTGCGATCTTTTGTTGACTGGATATATTTAGGCCAGCCGACATTGTTGATATCGTCGCTATCGACGACATCTGTAGTATAAAAGAATTCCATCCATCTTTCCTGCTTATCATTAACTGCTTGTCTTATTTCATGCCACGCACCAACCACAGCAGCATTCCCACTGGCGTCCATTACAGGTTCGAATTTTTCACGCAGAGCTATACCCTCGGCAAAGGTGAGCTTATGATTTTCACGATCATGGTATAATCGCCTGCAGTATGACGGCCTTATCCTTTTCTCAAATTCAACCAGTTCCTTCCAGCGTTCATCGCACTTTTCTATGTCCTTTTCATACTTTTCTACAAGTGGCAATTTATTCATATGCTCAATTGATGTTCTGAGATTGTTAAAGTCTTCATTCAGCTTCTCAAGTTCTTTTCGATAATCACCTTCCGGATAGAGCTCAAATTCGCCTGTAATCTTCTTTTCAACATTCCTAATTTTCTCAACCCATGAATATTGGCTATTTTCGCGGGGATCCACCTCCAATATTTTATAATCTCCGACGTCTCTTAGCCATTGTCCGAAAGTATCAATTGTAACTGTTGCATCGGATTCGTATAAGTCGCTTTCCCTGGAGAAAGCAGTCGTATCGACTTTCCGCCAGTCATCACCGGCCAGAAATTCTGCTACTTCCCTCGCCAATGATTCTACATTCTGACGATCATTCAATGAATCAGAACGATTTATCTTATTGGCGAATTCAACCATTTTGGAAAGCGCTATGTCACTGAGGCTGTTACTGATAATAAACTGTATTTCATATTTGAGACCTGTGCCTACAAGGGCTTTACGCAAATATTCTCTTCGTTCTTTTTCGAGTTTGATTGTTTCAAATTTTTTCTTCAATCGATCTCGAATACTCCTATCCTGGATTAATTCATTGTGGTCCTTTGGCCACGATGAGTCTCGAAGCTTACAAAGCCTTAACCACGCGTAATATGTTGCTTCTGTGTCTATAGAGGAGGTCGTCGCGGTATGTATAAGTTTCTTTTTATCAAAGTCCTGAATTTCTATTAGTTTGTTAATCCTATCTTCCAGCTTTGGCTTTACGACGTCGTTCGTATCCCTAAGATCGTTCCACTTATTCCACAATGACTGGATGGTCTCCTTTGTCTGTGGCAGTTCCTCCCCGGGGAGATAGCAGCCATTGAGGCCCTCTTTTATTTCGTTAAAAACAAAATCAATCCATGTAAGATAAATTCGGTTTTTAAGATCGAAATATGTGCTATTAAGATTCTCTACTTCTTCGCCAATATCAGACTTTCTATTTCCGATGCCGGGAATTTCAGACATCGTCTTGGCTTGTTTTTCGAAATCTCTTAATTTGTTAGCAAATTCTTCACCTTTGTTACGATCATATTTTCGTATCAGTTCGATAGCATTTTTGTTACTTTCGATTGTCTTAGTCCACTTTTCTGATTCACGAGGATCGTCTTTTATTAGGCTGTAGCCGGCGGCTTTATTAAGCCACTTGAGGAATTCGTCAGATGATTCTAATTTCTCAGGAAACTCTTTTTGAACTTCATCCACTAACTGATTCACAACAACCGGCCATTTTTCTTCGTATTTTTTAATATCCTCTTGCAGCAAAATAATCTTATCAAGAGTACCGTTCTGCTTTAAAATAAGTATTTCAGTTACCCCCTGGTAAATCTCCTTATTCTGCGGACTTACATTAGCTGCTGCGCCTTCGAAAATCTCCTTATTCGGCGGCCTTACTTTAGCTACAAGATAATTGAGATATGAAGC
>CAZTDF010000046.1:10045-12363 GCA_964612465.1 uncultured Pirellulales bacterium | reverse complement strand
AAATCTCCTTATTCGGCGGCCTTACTTTAGCTACAAGATAATTGAGATATGAAGCGGCAGGTTTTAGCCAGTCTTCTTGATCGAATTGTGTCGCAGCTTCATGTATTGTCACCAGCATAGGCCAGGACTCAGAAGCCTCAGTAGTGTTTGGATCAAAGAATCTCCTAAGATATTTAACAGCCTTAACAGCTTTATTTATCTCTGTTGAGTACTTATTCGGATCATCGACTTCCTTTTTTGCTAATCGTCTGGGGAAACCTGCAGCCCAGATCCTGCTATTCTCATCATCGCGCTCTTTCCCTATTATTTTTACCAGATTTGGATCCCTATTGGTCCAGTTTTTTGCCGGGCCATTTTCTATACTGTTGTCGTAACTATAATCTGGATAGCGGAATTCTAATTTGCTATAGAGAGGTTCGACCCAGTTCGAATAGTCATTCTGCAAATTTCCCCAAATCTCAGGGGATACAGGTGATCTCTGAAAAATAGTTATAACGACGGCAATAGCGATAATAAATAGTAAGCTCAGTGCGGCGAGCCGGCGACGCGAGAGGACCGGCTTCGATTTTCCTAATTCCGTCAGTTCCTCGACAAGACTCTCCAGAGTTATCGCTTCGGGCCTGATGCGTACTGCCAACAAACGGACGCAAAGATCTCTCCATGCACCCGCCTGTCGTTTTAGTCCGGCCCACTCTTTTGAGTCAGGTATCCGTGCGCTGTCCAGCGAAGGTGCGGGTCGGTGTACTACCAACTGATAAATCAATTCCCCTATGGCCCGCAGGTCATCATGCCAATGAACTTTGGCGTCAATTGACTCATCCGGCAACGGATCAGACAATGCCACTTTCATCTCCGAAGAATCTCCGGTGATAAGAACATTGGTGGCTTTCAGATTCCCATGTGGCCGTTTATATGCTTTTTTCAGCTCAATCAGGCCTTCTGCGATTGGTTCTATAATGGCATGAAGGCCTTTCGCACCAAGTTCGATGTGACCATCTATGAGCTCCTGAAGCGAACGTTCATACTTGTCGGTAACATAGAATGTTCCACCGGGGGATAAGCCATACTCGTGAATAGGCGCCCAATGCTGCGAACCGCCGGCGACGACTTTCTGCTGGAGCCGGGCACTATTGAGAAACTGATTAGACCCGATCTTTTCTCGCTCTTTGTCCGCGAACAGAACGGATGGCTCAAGGACCTTAATGGCGAATTTTTCATCAGGGCTTTTATCATCGCGCCCGCTGTAAACTACAGTAAGCCCGGTCCGTCGAAGTTCATGAACTGTTACATAGCGGCCGAATCTTGTCATTAATCGAATACCTTCATTGCTTTAGCAAACCGGCATGAGCTAAATTTCCAATCCCGTTCAGGATTGTAAGGACTCGCTTTTATCTTTCAAGGTTTTTATCTTATTTGGATATCGGTTTCACTCTGACGCTTCGATAGTACTGTTTTCATTGCTCAGTCTATTTCAATTTCTCCGTCGCAATTTTATAGATTAGCAATCCGCAGTCAAGGGGAATATGTTCATACGTCTAAAGCCGCTTCTTGAAATTGTATTGACATGACGAGAAACAGGAAAGCTCGCTTTGCCTATGGTCTTTCTTGTGGAAAGACTTCGAAGTCAATGAGACTTCCATGCCAGGTGGCCACGAACATGCTACGGAGACAGGCCTGCCGGCGTGACTCCAGGTCGAGTTGGACCAAGAGTTCGTGGGTGGTGTCCCGGCTCAGGTTCAAGCCGTGACACCAGCGTGTGCCGCTCGAAAACTCAGCTTTGACTTGCTCCCAATGCGCCCGTGCAGAGGCCGGGTCGGGCAAAGTGACTTCGTCGAGAAACTCCCGCTCGAACTCGTCCGGCTCACTGCCGTCCTCGGGCGGAACCTGGACCTTCTGATCGGACTCAATATCCGCCCCGGTGATTTTGGTGAACGCTGCTCCTGCCGCTGCAGCGGTAAGAGGATCTTTGCTTTGCATCGCTTCCAGCAGAGTTTCTACAACGCCGGGATGGCCGAAAGTACCCAGCACACGGAATCGCAGAGGCCCAAGCTCGGCCGCCCTTGCAACTCCCAGAATTCGTTCCAGATCAAAAGGTTTGCCCAGTATAGCCAGCAGTAAAATTGCATCTGCGTTGTCCGGATGTGGTTGGTCGCATAGTGTGCGGCAATGCTCCAGCAGCCACGGCTGCAGAGTCCATGCGGCCGCCTGCAGGGCTTCGGCTCTGACTGCCGGATCTTCATCATGCGTCGCTGCATCGGATAGCTGAGCGGAAACTTCCGGCGACAACTGTCCCGGAGCAGGGACCAGCATGATAAGCC
>CAZTDF010000046.1:2765-9945 GCA_964612465.1 uncultured Pirellulales bacterium | reverse complement strand
GCTCGACAGCGGGCGCCCGGCTGGGACCAATACGTCCAAGAACAACACCGCGTTCCTCATCACTTTCCGGCAGCCAAACCAAAACCATGTCACCCGGAAGTAGACAAAGTCCTAGGCCATGCGAGTTACGCAATACATCGCAGTTTACCTTTTCACTCCTTTCATCCTCATAGACAATGATAACTACTCTATCTTTGAGGATAGCAAGTACATTGCCCCTAACTACCTGCTTAGCAGAAGGGAAGCTTTCTACAATTGATTTGTTTGGTAACATCTTTTGCTATTCCTTTTTTCAATATCTGTATTCTTACTGTCTCATGAGTTGAGTATTATGGGAGAATTATGCGTGTTCAAACTTCCTATATATCCCATATTTTATCCCTCACAGTTTTGTTACTTATAACCATCAAATCCATCCCATTCTTCCGGGTAGATCGTCTGAAGGCCCGAAATCATCTCATCTCCAAACACTTTCTTGAAGCGATCATGAATGAGTATAATTCTCGGTATCTCAGCGAGCCGAAAGACAAGCATTATAAAAGTGCAATTTTCTCCGGTTTAAGGCACTCAACTGTGTCTAAATTTGCGTCTTCGATGGCTTCTTTGACTTTCTCATGAACTATGATTGCAGACACATTCTCCGCTAACCTGAACATCAATAATCCTTGTGCTTTTAATTCATCTATCGCCAAAGACTCAAATGGCATATTCACGAGTCGTTCTTTTCGGTTTTCATCGAATTTTGATTCTGTTAAGTCTGCTGCTGATACCTTACCAATTAGATTGAAAGCGAAGTACTCACCTTGTGATGCTATCGTTCCATTGGAGTAGTAGAGATCAACTGAATACGAATCTAAATTATCAACTCCCACAGAACCTATAACATTTAGTAATTGCTTACTCATTAAAGGGATAGGAGCCAACAGGAAATGATTTCGAACATTGTCACGATCCGATTTCAGAGATACTTTAATGGGTTCTTCAGGGTGACGTTTGAAGGGTTTTTCATTCTCATCACTGGAAAACTTGTTTCCACTAATCCAAGATCTCAATACATGATCCTTTTTATATTCAACTCCCATAATACTCCCATCATCATGGGGTTTTGGTGTTAAAACATAATACATAATATCTTTTCCTTTCAAATATGACATGTAAAAACAACTTATTCAAACATCTCGGCATCCTTTTTCATTTGGCCACCCGCATTGACCGCATCCATATACTTTTTCATCCACATGGATGTATAAATATTTTCTCTCCAACTGCGCGGTGAAGCGGTTAAATATTTTGCAGCATCATTGGATATGTGTTTTAGCATATTCACTAAACCATATGGAGCAGGTAATCCCCGTTTTTCAATATCATCCTTACGTTTTTTGCATTTACCGCAACTATCATCTACAATAAGAATATTAAATAAATTCAATTTCTCTGCTAATGCTTCTAGTGCCGGTAATATGACTTGTTCGCTATAATATGGGTGTCTATCATGGAATTGACCGGGGCATAGTTTCACGGCTTGCGCAACATACCACCAACAAGCATTGTCTGATTTGATCCCCTTATCCGGACCATATAACAGGAAATTGTTATATGAAGCATCTCGCGGCATTTCATCTAAAGATAAATCATCTTCATAATCCGGGTCTTCAGTTGGATACCAAACCTTAAGTCCTCCTTTACCACCGCCAACCGCATAAGAACCCGGTAAATAGATACCGTTTTCACTACCATTCACATCATACCCCACATCAGACCATACAATACCGTCAGAAAAACTATGATTTTTTTCAGTGCTTGTATTTTTCTTGCACATATATATTAGTAATTGAGAAACTTTCAAAGCTTCCTGGGCTGGTATTAAGTGATGTGCAGAGCATGTAACGGGATAAGATTTCGTTTCTCCGGTGTCAAATTCTATCTTGACACAATCTTTTTTGCTGAACGGATGCGAGTCAATGTCTCTTGGATTCTTGATCGAATCAAGTTTACCTGTATTATAATCATCATATAAATTTGTGCTTTTACCACTTTTCATTCTGGAGCCAAGAGTCTGGCCAACACCTACTAAATCATTTTCGACATCAGGGGGGTCATCCAGATCATGATTAAAGGGACATTCGTCCATTGACGGCATTGATATGGAAACTGCTTCACCAATTTCCATTTAAAATTCCCTCAAAAAAATATATAGTGGCATATAAACCATCTACATCATGATATTCTTTTTGTTGTGCCAGAGTGGGTCGCCCAATCGGCAGACATTTCTTCCTTCGAACTTCACGTCGAACGAGTACATCATGAACTCACATTCGCCCTTGTTAACACCTGAAATGACGCCTCCAGCAGAGCCTGCCTCGTCGCCGGTAGATGTTGAATACTTGGCGCCTTTGACCATTGGCATTTTGCCGTCGGTGGTGACTTTTTTGGGCCCCTGAGAGGTATCTGACGCCTTGCCGATGTTCGGGTATGGAATCGGCACCGGCCCGGCGGGCGACGGCGTCTTGCACACATCGGGAAAGACCACGCTCATTCCCCCGCTTCCTTTGTGCGCAATTCCTCGCGAGTTGGCAAAGGTCGTTTGTCCCATAGCTTTTTCCCCTTACTGCGGTGAACTCACAACCACGGCCGCCCGCTCGCCGGCGTCAGATGAGCAGTAAACCAGAGACGGGCTTTTTCGATACCCCTGCATAATACCCAGCGAGGCCAGGCCTGTCAACAGCGAACCACAGGCGGCACCTGTATCGCCAAAGCAATCGGCAGGATGGTTCATTCCGTGCTCCGGATTGAATGCAGCCTGGTTTCGCAAATAGGCCACTCCCCATTCCTTTGCCCAGTGGTTCTCGCCGTTCATTGACGAATAGACTTCCTGAATGGGCTCGGCCGGGCCGCCCTCCTGTAGCAACTTCTCGACCACAGCAGCCAGGCCATCGCCGGTATACGGCTTTTCGCTGCCCAAATGGCCCTCTTCGAATCCCTCGCAAACCGGAGAAATCCGCGCCAGCGGCGTCAATTCTGCTTCCTGTGCTGCTGTACGGCCGGCCAGGAGCAGGAATCCCGCCCCTTCGCCCGGCACGAAACCATCAAGATTAACGGCACTTTTCACACGTTTTTCGAGGTCGAGCGTGCCGAGTATATACAGGTCGCGATATGTATCGACGCCGCCGGCTACCACGAATTTGCTATTTCCTTCTCGGATCATCCGGCTTGCCTGGCCGATGGCCAGAAGCCCGCCGGCACGACCTTTGAAGCTGCTGTCGCTCTTACCAATATCGAAGGCACCATCGGTCTGCTCGGCAAAGAGCTCCAGAAACCTCGCCCGATCCAAAGGCAGCGTAGTTTCGGTCTCGGGAAGAGTCAGGGCCAGGCCCGGGCTTTCTGCTTTTGAGGCAATGGGCTTGATGCACTCCAACAGAGGCATTTTTCCCAGTCTCAGCATACGATTCTCGCGGTAAGTAAGGCTTTTCTCTTTGGTGAGTGTCGGAGCAATGTCCGGCAGGGCTTCCTCGATCACTTCGGCCACGGTAAAGGGTTCGAATCGCTTATCGAGCCAGGTAGTTTCTGTAAAGCGCATAGTAGCCGAACGCACCGACGCCGCTGTCTCGGCAGCGCTGAGTCCCACAGCCGTCATCATACCGACGCCAACTATAATAATGTCCTCGTCAGTCATCCATAAGTCTCCGCTAAGCTGATACCTCAGCCACCTGCACTTCATTGATTCGCAGCGCCTTTTTGTCGCACTGGTAAACTGTTCGCCATAAAAGAATCAGACGCGACTCATCCGGCTCGATAATTATCGTGTCGAGATTGGGCAGCCGAACGTGGTTCTTGTTGTCCAGTCGATAGGTGACCTGTATCCGGTAAGTCGGCAGACAAAATTGCAACCGGCCCGAAGGCGTTGCGCCCAGAATCTGGATTTCTTCACCGCCTTTGAAATAATCCGGCACCACTTGGTCGGGCGGTGCTAACTGGAAGAAGAGAGGGTCGAAGTCTTTAGGCAGGTAAGGCATCCGATGCTTCTGCCAGTCTTCGTCGTAGGTACCGGCGTAGCTCTTGCGAGGCTCCCACGAAGAGCATATAGCACCAAAACAGACAGGACCGGGCCGGTCTTGCCATTTCCGGATCGGATGTTTCGGGTCCTCCAGGTTGGGCAGCCAGATCCCCTCGACATAATTCGCATATTTATCAAGGAATCCCGTCCCGACAGGATTTCGTGGCTCAAGTTGATGCTTTGCGGGGTCCGGGTGGCTGCGATCCCAGCCTCCGTACGCTCGCTCGTATATTAATGAGATGCGCTCAAAGGAGTGTGGAGGTGAGGGAACGATCGCCCCGAGTACCTTCGTCCAGTATCTGTCACCGAAAACCCGAATTGTTTTTGCAACCGGCCCTGCGGCGAGGGACACGTCGGTTTCGGTAGCCGGCCGGCCGGCTGGTGCGTAGGCATTGCCCATCATGAGAATGTCGGTTCCGGGTTTGATAAGGCCGATGTCGGAAGGTATCTTCAAACTGCTTTGCCCCGGCTTATCTAAATACTTCTCTTCGGCGGCAATTGGGATTTGCTCATCGGCAGGGGTGGGCTCGGTGTCCAGTACGAATGTGGCTTTGATAACGGTATAGAGTGAGTCAATCCCATCGGGATCCGGCATCAGTAAAATCTTTGCTTTGAATGGAGTGGTGTTCTTTAACTGAAGCATAGAAACCGTGTCTAATTGTTCTTGACCTTACTGCCTTTGATGTTGACGTCCGAAGATGCCTTTATGTTTATTTTGCCCGAGCCTGAAACGGTGATGTTTTTTCCTTTTATTTGTATGGTTCCGTCTTTTTTCATTACCAAACTGGCTTGGCCGGTTTTCAGGATAATTTGATCGCCCGCATTGACAAGCCGTTCTTTGCCGACACTGAGCATATCTTTTTCGCTAACGGTGTGCTGCCGGTTTTTACCTACCGAAACCTCTTCGTTCTTACCGACGTTCTCGTTGCGGTTTTCACCAATGTTAATACTTTCATTCTTACTAACGGTCTCGTCGCGGTTCCCGCCGATGCTGATACTTTCATTCTTGCCGACGCTCTCGGTGCGGTTTTCACCGATAGTTATGCTCTCGTTTTTTCCGACGTTCTCGGTACGATTGTCACCGACGCTCGTACTTTCATTCTTGCTGACAGATTTCTTACGGTCGTTTCCAACCGAGTGGGTCTCGTTATTCTCGACGACTATGTCCCGGTCTTTTTGTGCGTGGACGAATATTTGTTCGCTGTCTTTTTTGTCCTCGAAGCGGATTTCATTGAAACCATCGTCCCCCTTGCTGGAACTGGACTTGAGAGTGGACATTGTCTTGTTGCCGGGCAGGTCGTAGGGCGGCATAGACTGGCCGTTATAGACCCGGCCCGTGATGATGGGATGGTCGGGATCGCCTTCGAGAAACTCAACGATAACTTCCTGGCCGATTCGGGGAATATATATAGCTCCCCACTTCTTGCCCGCCCATATCTGGGCCACCCTAATCCAGCAGGAGCTGTTCTCATTTGTTTCGCCGTAACGGTCCCAGTGGAATTGCACCTTGACCCGTCCGTACTCGTCGGTATAAATTTCCTCGTCGGCCGGACCGGTAACTATTGCTGTCTGAGGACCCGGAATCGATGGCTTGGGAGTGATACGAGGCGAGCGAAACGGCTGGGTAGTATTAATTGCCGTAAAGCTGCACGAATAAACAAATCCACCGGCTGCCCCGGCATCTGAATAGAACTGGCCGGCGTCGATGTTATAGTTCGCCGACGTAATCAAGTGCTCTCGATTCTGATCTTTGCGGGGATGCTCCGTGAGGGTAAAGGTGCAGCCTGTGCATATACCCCGGACATTCGAACTTGCCGTAACCACTTCATACTGGGCCTGCAGCTCATCGAGCCGTTTCCTGGCGTAATCTTCTCCATGATCAGTCTTGGTGTATTCACCGGGATAATCGAAGATTTCGAAATTTGCTGCTGCATTTTTACGGGTTACTTTTACCCTCGCCTGCAGATCCTTTTTGGTATTCGTAAAGTCAAAATCGTTCAGAGCATACGAACCAGGCTGAACACGGGTCTCAAAGACCCAGTCCGAAATATAATCCTCATCGCTTACTCCCATATCGGCAGGATGATATCTGATTTTCGTGTAATCCGGATAAGGCTGATGTGCGCTGGCTGAATCAGCCAGCACCAGGGAGTGTTTGCCATTCTTATGGCTAAAGAAATAGTAAATCCCCTCTTGCTCCATGAGCCGGCTGACAAAGTTAAAATCAGTCTCGCGGTATTGTACACAGTACTCCCAAATGCGGTAGCTGCCGGTCAGGGCGTCTTCGAAGTCCGTGTATCCATGCTCTCTAAAAATCATCTTTATGATATCGGGAACCGTCATTTCCGGGAAAATCCGGCAATCTGCGGTCTGCGTCAGAAACCACAACCAGGGCACGACGGTCGCCCGATATGAAGCGAGCCTTCCTGCTGCCGATGCCTGGGTGAAGCGGCTGATGTAGCCGTTGAAATAACGGGTCTTAGCTTCAGACAATTCAAGCCGGACGGTTACATTTTGACCGACGATGTCGGCGGATTTTATCTGATGATTTTCACTGGCCAGCACCAGCTCGAACTCAAACGGCCGGCCGAGTTGCTCGGTGCCTGACATGCTCGCCAGCAGGAGAACATCTTCGCCTAAAGGAGTCTCTATACCTATCTCTCTGTTTTTTTGGGTTATTGCCATTGTTGACCGCCTAAAAGCAAGTAAACTTCATTTTATAATAGACAGATATTGTTCACAACCAAAATCGCGTTCGCAGAACCAGGCACTTTCGATTCGGACCAAAGGTCTCTCAGAATATGAGTACCGGCAGTGGCGAATGAAACAACTAATGATGCTAAGAGTGGAACTGCACGGAATATTATTTCCAGATGTCGAGTCATCTCAAGCCTTCGAATATCTCGCCGGCCAGGCCCGGCTTCCAAAAGAGAATATATTATATTTAATCCCGCGCCAAGACTAAATAATTTCGGCCTTACGACATACGCCATACGCAGAACGCAGTACACAGTACTCAGTACGAAAAATGGTTCTCAAAAACATTCTAAACCGGATTTTGATTTCTTAACCACAAAGTGCTAATATTGAGTCTTTGAGATGTCCGCGCCGTGTAGAAATATTTTA
>CAZTDF010000046.1:0-2665 GCA_964612465.1 uncultured Pirellulales bacterium | reverse complement strand
TTAAGAACTAAGTTCCTGGCACTGTGCTGGTCTAGTCGATTTTTCAGGTCCTTTAGGATGGCCTTCAACTTTTTATTCGATTGCCCTTGCTCCTGGAGCTTTTTAATCTGAAGAGACACCGCCGCACCACTACGAAGCCCCATTATTTCTGCGGCTTCACGCTGCGTGAGGCCGCCGTATTGACATAAGGCGTACGCCACAACAGGACGAATCATGGAATTCATGCCGCGCGTCTTTAATGATTCCGGCTTGGCGTTCAATATATCAAGTGCCACGTTTAGGATGGTTTGTATTGAACAAAAGCCACCTTCACGACGAAAAGACACATCCTCCTTTTGATGATAGTTCTGCACTAGCCTCTCATATAATTCATTGATACGCTCCTGGCAACGCCCAGAGCCAATGCAAAAACGGGAATGCTTCTTTGTCTCAATGAAGGCCGCATCAATATCCCTGATACCGGCTTCGACAAAGCGACGATAGATTCCTTTTTGTTTTTTAGGGGATTTGTCCATCATTCCGAGGATAGGACCTTCGTCCACAAAATCCAGCGGTTTACATTTGCCGATATAACTACGATAACTACTCCATGGATAATCTCTCAAAATCTGAATGCGTTCACGGTCAGGCTTCTTTTGGTGAGCCTTCACAAACACAGGATTTAGATGTACATAACGGCTTAACTTGAGAATATATTCATCCTCGTCAACGACAGAGGAGCCAAAACGACCCTGCAACAGATGCCCGCTTCGCTTGTTTTTGCGATTAAAGTAAACCGTATAGGCCGTCTGTAGGCGATGCATAAAGCGACTTAAATTTCCCTGAGGTGTCTCCAACACGAAATGGACGTGGTTGGTCATCAGACAAAATAAATACAAACGTATGTCATAAAGTTGACAACTCTCAGCGAGCTTACTGATGAAACGCTCACGATCTTGATCCGTTTTGAAAATATCGCTGCGATTATTCCCCCGTAACGTCACATGGTATACAGCTCCTTCATAAATTATACGTAGCGGTCTAGCCATATGGTACAGGATATCACAAATACTATTCCTTGGCAAGAAAGTTCTTAGTTCTTAAGGGTTGACCCTAATCCTCTACTAATCCTCTACCCTAATCCTCTACCTAATCCTCTACTAATCCTCTAATCCTTACTCCATAGACGATTTGATGTTGGGTTGAGTGAATTTTCTGCCGACTTCGGGAGAAACTTTGTCTGGAAAAAAGCTGCGTGACTAACAAGCGGAGCAGAGAAAAAAACTAGCTTTTTCAACAGCCCCACTGTCCCTAGTTTTCCGTCCCTAGTTTTCCCCCGGTCGGTTCTTATTACTCCACGGGAAACTTTGTTGGGGCGTAGCCCTCAGCTTCGACCCATACAAATCTTACATGCAGGGAATCCTCAGATACAGGTTTGGAATCCTGCTTAAATTCGCGAAGGGGTAACTGGGCAAAGCCTTGTGGGTTTACTGTTCCAAACGGCTTTTGAATCTTCAGGGACCGTTCATTTAGAAATACGATTCCGCCAGCCCAGGCCTGCGTTCCCCGGTTCCAAACGTAAACACTTTTGTTCGCCAGTTCCACCTCAGCTTCTAATTTAGGCTGCTTTTGCGATCTGCAAGAGAACACCATTCCGCCTGTACAGATCAATAGAGTTATTAGAATCGTCCGCTTCCAGAAAAAATATTTCATTTGTAATATCCTTCCAATAAACACTATTTAATTGTACCGCTAATCCTTACTTGTACATAGACTATTATTTCTGCCCAATTATCCCCTTATGATATAAGACAAGGACTGACTCGAATACCTACTTATATCCGCGGATCTAGCCCTCCACAGCAAGTTTTTATGGATTAACAAGTTATTATATGCTTTTACTGATAACACCGGATAAGATATTCTTGAAATTGGCCATTGACAACAAAAATTCTGAAAGCTAATCGCTGGCAACTGACCACTTCAAAGGAGTTCCAATGCGGCCCAGCACAGCGGATTTAGACTCCGTCCCTTTCGGTTTCCCGCAAATGATGGGCGCACCGGAGAGCCTTTACGTCTGGCTCGAAAATCGGGAAAACATCGCAATTAACGTATATATAGTTCGACAGCCGGGTGGGCAAGAGAAAAAAGGCTTTGTCATTGACTATTTACCCCATGAGATGGTAGCTTTGCCTATCTCATGGGGTGAACTATTGACTCCGTCCAAGAAAGGCCGGATCTTCGATATTGGAGCGGAGCGCAAATCCGGCCGTGAAGCGCGACGGATTGATTATTGATCTGTTCTTCGTGGTTCTCGGCGTCCTTCGTGGTGAATTTAATACCGTGTTCATCCTTCGTCTCCGCTCAGGATGAAGGGCGCAATACGCAGTAGGCACGACGCAATACGAATAATGGACGCCGTCTCACGGAGATTTTTCTGAAATTTGCCCGCCCTTTTACGTTTAGATTCGTATAATGATTAACGAATTCGTATATCGTTTTTCGTATGTAGTATATCGTGAATTGAGAATTTAGAATGTAGAATTGAGAAATATAGAGGCAAAAAGGCAAAAATGAGAGTAAATCCGGTGTTAATTCGTGTTATTTCGTGGTTAATTTGAAAAAACAAACCCAATTTGCGATTGAGCTAAATTGGCGTAAGCTCTTATTTGAAAGGTGATTATGA
>CAZTDF010000045.1:11871-25943 GCA_964612465.1 uncultured Pirellulales bacterium | reverse complement strand
GCGCTTCGCTCGAGATGACCCAGGCAAGCGCAGTTACTAATCAGAAATCGTATAAGACATACGTACCATAAACACCGCCAAAGGCATTATTATAGATAAACAGGCTGAGCCATCAAAATCAGATTTGGATAGAATTCGCTTTAATTCTTACAGAATGTTCGAAAAAATATAACTCAACCAATCACAGTTACAAACGACAAGTTCTTTAATAACAAGAGCTTATGTACACCTATACCAAATACACCTATACACCTATATGCCTATATAGTTTTCTTGTAATTATTTGAATTGACTTTATGTATTATAGGTCATATAATCAAGTTTTAGGCTAATATTACTATCTACCTACGACGAAGATAAGCTGCTCTGTGGAATGTTGATTATTCAACTTTTATGTTATTGGGCGAGCTTGAATGACTGACGGGGAAAAAGGCATCATTTTCAGCGTGAAGAATGGAACAGAAATCCGGAAAAGAGTAGGATTTGCTGCGAAAGTATTCGAAAGATATGGCGATGAAATTCGAGCTATAATTCATTTTAACGTTAAAGACAAGTCCAGGGCGGATGATATTTTCCAGGAATTTTTTGTGTCCATCGTCCGCAAGCCAATTCCATCGAACATCCAGGATATTACAGCATATCTGTACAGGGCTGTCACAAATGATGTTATTGACGTTTTCCGCCAAAGAAAATGTCATCAGGATCATATTCAGAAGTACGCCGAATGCCGTAAACATTTTGTAATACGAGAAGATCCCCAAAACACTCTGATCCAGACGGAGAACACCAAAAGAATGTTCCATTTAATTGAAAGTCATTTACCGAAACGTGAAGCTGAAGTCGTCATTCAACGGTATGGCCAAGGCTTCAGCACTACAGATACGGCAGAAAAAATGAATGTTGATAAAAGAATTGTTTCTCGATATCTTTCTGCCGCGTTAAAGAAAATGCGTGATTTTATTCCTGAAAGTTAAGATGATACGATATGATCTCACATAATCCCGACATAAATTGTACGAATGCCCGATTGTATTACTATGATTTCCTAAGCAAGGAAACCAGAGCAGGTATTCCTGAAGGTGCTTTGCAGCACATAAAGCAATGCCGGAATTGCCAGACAGAAATGGACAGCTTGAAAGATCTGCTTGTACAGGCAGGCGAGAGGTTTGAAAGTGAGCAAAGCGACAAAGATTCAGCTATTAGTACCCTTCTCAGACTTCACTTTGAGTATATTGGCGAACCGGTAAAATGTGATACCGTAAAACCATTTCTCGCCAGTTTGGCCGATCCGGTTTTACAGATAAGAATTCCAACGCCGATAACCACACACTTCGATAAATGCCAGTCCTGCCGCGATGACCTGCTGACCCTGCTGGATCTGCACCTTCCTCACAAATATTTATGCCGCTTAGGCCAGCTCCTGGCGGACAAGCCGACTGAAGATTACTTGAGCTGTTCTCAGGCCCGGGCTGCCATTCCAGCCGTGGTGTCGATGGCCTTCCACGAAACAGACGCTGAAATACTAAAACACCTTTGCACCTGTCCCAATTGCCGGAAACAGCTATATCTCCATCGCGAAAGCGTTCGTAAAGAATTATTGCTCAATGGTGCGTTTCAAAACGGATTCCCATGTGAGTCGGTCTCAGCCACCGATATTTACGATTACTGTCTGCCTTACGGGATTGATCCGGCCGATGACCAATATGTTGAATTCCGAGAATCCCTTACTTCGCATCTTCGCAGGTGCCCGAAATGTCTGGCCAAAATGCAAGAGCTTCATAGCACGATCTCCAATATTGCTGAGCGGGCTGAATCTGAGGTAATTACAATTTATAATATAGATGAATCTGTTAAAACTAAATCGCCCAGTGAATCCGAACCCTATGCCGGCTTTCCGATCAGCTCGGAAATGGCAGGTGCTGAAGATAATTTGCATATAGAGCAACCGAAATCCATCAATTTGACCGCACGACTTAAACAGAAAGCCCAAGAATTGAATGTTAAGCCGTTGCTCAAAGCCGGCCTTGTCGCCGCCGTGATTGTGATAGGACTTGCCTTGTTATTAAATGCACCGGCAGCCAAAGCAATAACCATAGAACAGATCTATAGGGCCATTGAGAACGCTAAGAATGTCTATATAGCAACGTTTGAACCAAGCGAAACAGAGCCTAAACAAGAAAGATGGGTATCACGTTCATCAAACTTCTATATGACGAAAACTGGAGAAGAATCGGTTTTATTGGATCTTGCAAACAAGGTCAGGATTGTAAAATATATTACTGCTGGTTCTGTCGAGACGTCACCACTCCCGACTGAAATTATTACTGGGACTGAAAAGATGATGGCCGGTTTCTTAGGCTTAGTTCCGTTCAGAGATATATCTTTAGTTCCTGAAAATGCCGAATGGAACCAGATGACAAGCAATGAATTAATAGATGCCAGTGACACTGCAATATACGAATTGATATGGATTAAAACAACTCCCGCTGGGAATAAAGTATTTAATAAATGGCAATTTTTTGTAGACCCCAAAACATATCTTCCCAGGAAGACCGAATCTTACACGAAGAGAGTTGGGGATAGTGATTATACTTTGAGGTCGGCAATGGAAGTCAAATATTTGAGCGACAGTGAAATGGAGGAAGTTGTTAAAAAGGTCTCTTTTTAGGCCCTTTCACTTGGGTGACCAAAGGGGACTTCTGTTCGTGTACGCGTCACCGTTTTTCTCAACAAATAGATCTTTAGCCTTTGTGCGGCTGGTGTGGCCGTCTACAAATCCGACGTTGACAGTCTTGTTCGGATGGCGACCGTTAATAGCGTCCTCTTCCTGGCCAGGCCATAAATCTCTGTCTTTATTAATCTCAAGCCCGGGGATATAAGCTGTATCTTCTATGGTGCTGCCAAGAGTTGCTGGAGGGACATCCGTAACATGCCACCAGCCAATTGTACTGTATCCGCTGTCAACAATCAAAAAGGTCTGGGCAGGATGCGGTATGTCACTGCCACGCAAAGGTGTCCCAACAAACTCTTCTCTGTTGCTTTGAATATCGTCGGAGATTCTGCATATCGACTGGTTCACACCATAATTGCCATGCAAGACGTGATTGAATTTAGGATCTCTTATCCGTCTGGATGGGCACCAGAGTGTTGTCCTTTCGCTCCTGTTTCTTCCAAGGTAATCAGATGTATAATTAAACCACCACCATCCGAATTTGTCGAATGCAAAATTTCCAAGACGCCCTCCCGGCGGTGGAGTATAGGTACTATAAAAGCCATAAGGGAAGTTCTGGTTATCGGTCTCGTACATAAACAGGTCTACCATCAACTGCTTAATATTTGAGCCGCATATGACTGCTTTAGCCCGCTGCTTTGAACTCTGCAACACAGGAATCAAGATGGCTGTAAGAAGAGCGATTATGGAAATAACTACAAGCAATTCAATGAGTGTAAAACAAGGGCGTTTCATAATAGCGTATTGTATGTTTGTCATTGTGATGAGTCAACATTGAACAGAACATCTTATATGGCCGAATATGTAACAAGGCAGGTAGTATTATAAATACTCACCTGCCTTGTTTCATTGCTCTCGCTAAGCACATGCCCTCATATAGTAGAAGGTCCATTCACATGTTACATAACAGCTAAAAGGATTATAAGGATCTACTATGCAGAAAGTTTCTGCGAATCTGACCAGTCTTTCAGTTACACAACTTCCACTCTCGGCGGATTCGCAGCCGTATCTTTTCATATATGCCTCGTAGTAACCTAAGCAGATCCCCGGCGAAGGATTCGAACAAAATATGATGTCATACTTCTGGAGCAGCTTCGTGCACGTATAACCCGACCCGCCGATTATATTGCTAAGCTGGCTGTCGGCAATTTCGATACTGTTGCCCTGTAACTGGATAGGACGGTCGGAAATCAAAAGCGCAGTGCCCTCAGTCCAGTCCATATCCAAGAAATTAAGGTCGGTTCGATAGTAGAATTTGTCTTTTGACAGGTCTACGCTCCATGCGTATTCATCATCAATCCCTTCGAGCGCGACAAAATGGTTCTTTTTGGGAAAATGCAGTATGACCTGGCAGCCGCTCAGGCCCTTAAGAGTTTGAACATCAGTCCGGACCGCCCGGCAATACAAACCGCAGCGGTGCGCAAAATCCTTCATTGTATTGAGACTTGTCGCCCCGCCCGACCTGTCGACCATTTGAGCAAGCTGCCGGTAAGTCAAATCCTTGCCCAATTGCGAAGCGGCATATTTCAACGCTGCCGTCGCGCAGTTCTGGGCCTGGATACCTTCGGATGCTGCGTAATCCAACCTTTCAGTTAATAGCTGATCCGTATCGACTGTGTATGAGTAGCGGTACAATGCCGGCTTACTGCTCACATCAGAGCGGTACTCTATTAACGCATCAGGTTCGTATTCAACGCTGACATTCCCGAGCGAAGGAGTATCACCACTAATTGAGGTGAAATCCCAGAAGTCGGTGGCTAAGAGTCTGTTGGTAAAAGTATCGTATTCTTCGATCAAGATCGTCATCGGAACCAGAACTCCCGAGACCTGCCGGTAGTTGTCGTATTTCCTGGAGATGATTTTATCAAGGCCATCTGTTGAATGGGAAATAACGGCATAATTTCTTTTTGCGTCCAGCACAAAAAGCATTTCCGAACCATCTGAGTTATTCAGCGTCAGATGGATTTGCGTTTGCCCGTCGATATACTTCTCGATTGCAGAGGACTCGGCTGCGGATAGGTTCTTGTATGTATAAAGACCATATCCCCAGGGAATAAATCCTGCAGTCAATGGGCCATTGACTGCGTGTGGAACCGAGCCGGTAGTATCAACCATTGCCTGGTTGGCGGACAGCGAATATCTCGTATACTTTTGGCCGTCCCATGAGAAGATACGCCTGGCGTTCCATTCGAGGTTGAATTGTTTAGTCATAAAATTATCTGCCAGGGCTGAGTTTGGTTTTACAGAATCTCTGCGAGAATCTACATTAATTTCCCAATAGAATCTGTTACCATCAAATTTTACGACAACTGTGGAATTCATGGCCAGTTCGTTGGATAACCGGTAACGAACGTTAAACGGGATTGCATCAAGCCTCATTTTGTGCAGTTCTTCAGTCAATTCCCGTTTGTCCGAACTGTTTTGATATTCCTGGATCGCCTTTGTGATTTCAGTGCTGATCGCGGTTGTGCTCGTTATTTTCGGTGCTCTGTACTCTTCATGGGTTGCCTCAATAGTACCGGCAGAAATCCATGTCTTTCTGGGCTGACTTGTCAGCTTCTGAAGGATCTGCAAAATCTCAGCTCTCTCCAGTTGCCTGTCCCCAAAAGCGATTCCGCTTAGAGAAAACAGGCACAAAATCGTTAATACATAATGTTTCGTTTTCATAACATCCTCCATACCATTAATTGGGTTAATAAAACGGGTTTCCAGCAACTATTATTAAAAGAGCTAAATGTGTTTCTATCTCGTATAGCGTTTGTGGATCGGAAAATGTAGATGGTCTTTTTTGATATTTTTATAAAAAAATGAAAAAAAAACCGAAAATGCTGTTTTTCAGGGCAATAATGAGGTTAGAAATTCTGTTTAAATCCATGAATTGAACACTATAGGCAAAATTGAGATTTGAGCTTTATTTTACTGCGAATTAACTTAACTCGTTTTCAGGAAACAATTTAAGCCAATAAAAAGACTCACGATGACTAAAATCGCCAGGGCAAAGCTTAAACCGGGCGCCAGGCCGAGAGCGCTGGGGATGTATCCGAAGATTAATGCAATTGCCGCTACCGAAAGGCTATAAGGCAATTGTGTACGAACATGCCGCATCAGCTCGCAGGAACTGGCGGTGGAACTTATAATTGTCGTATCGGAGATTGGCGAGCAATGATCGCCGAATATCGCACCATCCAGCACCGCTCCGAGGCTTATCATCGTTGTCAGGCCGTAGCCGTTGTCTATCGCAAAAGCTATCGGTATGGCCGTGGGGATCAGAATCGCCATCGTTCCGTAACTGGTTCCGGTGGCAAATGAAGTCAAAGACGCAACAAGGAAGAGAATAGGCGGAAATAAAAAGGGTGGAACTCGGCCGGCAAGAATTGTTGTCAGAAACTCACCCGTTCTCAAATCGTCACAGCAGTTCTTTAGAGACCAGGCGGTAATCAATATTACAAATGGAACCATCGCACGTTTAAAGCCCCGTTTAAAGCAACTGATAATCACAGGCAAACGGAGCTTTCCGAATATCTGCGAGAACAGCAAGGCCAGCGTCAAGCCGAATAGTGCTGAACATGCGAGAACCAAAGGGCTGTGCTCGGCGTGGCCGATAACCTCCCGCCAATATATCCAGCTTCCCGGGGAAAGAGCTTCAATATCTACCGGCTTGACAGGCATTTTCCCTGCGGCAGTCGCTATGCTTTCAGCTTGCCATTGGAGTATATCTTTTTTCAACTTAGATGTTCCGTCGAACCAGAGCCCGGTACCATGAAAGAGCAAAAGACCGGCTAAGGGAACCAGGGCATTAATTGCCCGGCCGGACTTATGTTCTGAATCCACAATACCGTTATCTTCGGCTGGAACTTTCACTCTTTCCTGAGCTGCTTTCATGGGCCCAAAGTCACGATCCATTAGAATCTGCACGAAAACAAAAACAATCATTAACAGACAATAGAAACGGAAGCTAAGAGCATCAAAAAACATGGAATATCCGCTTTTGTCAATTTCAAGTTTTTCCGCAATCTGGCGAAGGAGGCCAACTTCGTACGCGATCCAGGTGCTGACCACGGCTATACCCGCAATTGGCGCACTTGTGGCGTCAACAAGAAAGGCCAGTTTTTCTCTGCTCACACGAAACCGGTCTGTAATCGGCTGCATCATCGAACCAACGACGATGGCATTAGTATAATCGTCGATAAAACATAAAATCCCCATAAGAGCGGTAGCAGCCTGAGCGGATTTTCTGCCCTTTACCCATTTCAGTAGCCATACAATAATACCACGGAAACCTCCCGACGCCATGATTACTTCGATCATTATAAATATAGGTGGTATGAAGGAGAGTATTATAAGGTTCGTACTGTTTGTCACAGTGTCTGTGACATAAGTAACTCCCATCTTTAAGCCTCCCAGCCAGGCATTGATACTCAACGGGGCCTGCGGAACCGAACTTAGAAAACCACCGGCAATAATAGCAATCCCTAGGCTGAGCAGGACGTGATGCGTCAGAAAGGCCAGCAAGATAGCCAGTATGGGAGGAACGATACTGTACCACATGGCCGTCGAGGAATTTTCGTCACTGCGCGGGGAAAAATATGCGAGCAAACCACATACGAGGCCCAAAATGATGATAACTATCGCAATTTTGTTGATTTTTTTCAACTTGTATCCCAAAAACACAACTACGAAATACAATTAAAACCTATACAAATCAAGAGCAAAACCTGCCGAAACGTGAAATAGAATCTTTGCTGAATTATTTTTCACATCCGGTTATAATGTTCTTGCTGGAATGGAAGTCGCTTATGAGCCCTTCAAGAAAAGAGGTGAAAACAATGCCGGATGCCCTGTCGGTTAGAACCGGACAAGAAAAAGATATAGATACGCTGGTCAAATTCAACATCGCATTGGCTCAGGAGACCGAACGGAAACAGCTCTCGCCGCCAATAGTCACTCAGGGCGTGAAAATACTTTTCGAAAATCCGAAGCATGGTTTTTATGTTATCGCCGAAATAGCAGATGAAGTTGTCGGCTGCTGCATGGTTACTTATGAGTGGAGTGACTGGCGCTGCGGCCTGTTCTGGTGGATTCAGAGTGTTTACGTCAAGCCTGAATTTCGCCGGCGAGGCATTTTCAGAAAGCTCTACGAATTCCTCAAACAAAAAGCCTCGCAAGAGCAAAACGTGTGTGGATTTCGCCTCTATGTCGAGCAATCTAATCACGCCGGCCAAAATACGTATGCTGGTCTCGGTATGAAAGAAAACCCATACAAGTTCTATGAAGAATCGTTTCGGGATTAGGCAGTGTTTGTCAAAGTAAACTCTATTACCGGTAAGCTTTCATCGAACGAGCTTTAGCGTCGATTTCTTCCAATTTGAAGCGTACACTTACGATAAACGGTGATTCGCCTTTTGTCCAGTGGCCGTAAGTTGTCGTAACAAATGTCCCATCCGGCAGCAATTCCAAACCCGGATAAGCACAATCTGCTCCCTTGTGGTTGTCCATAAGCCGGACACGGTATTGCCCCTGCCTGCCCTTGACAATATCCTTATATGTCCCGACCCATCCGACCCAGTCGCCCTTCGTCGGGCTTTGGTGTGTTGTGTCACGGAAGGTAATGAACAGCCTTCCATCCGGCGCGTACCGGCCGGTATGCCTGTCACCGGTCAAAGCCCCGGGCAGCTCGACAGGCTCGGACCAGGTACGCCCCTCATCATTGCTGAAAATGACGAAAGAATTGTATTTCCGGCTGTTCTCCCGCAGCAGCAAGGCGATTTGTTTGCCATCGGGCGACCTTATCGCTCCCGGCTCACATAGATGCGCCGCCGGATGTTCTGTTATCACCTCCGGCTGGCTCCAGGTTAGACCCCCGTCCCTGGAAATCGTTTTGAAAACCTGGAATTTCGTTCTCTTGCCGGCACCACGAAGAAAACGGCCGTCATCGTGAAACAGGGCCATGTAATCCCCATTTTTCAGCCGGACCAGAGAGGCCATCGCAACGACACCGCCAAAATCGCCGATCGGCCGAAGCGGTGTCCACGCCCTGCCGTCATCCTCTGAGACCGCGATCCGGATGGGATACAATCCAGAAAACATGATGAGCCTTTTCTTGCCCTGCGAGTCGATTACCCGATAGAGCGTCGGCACTTCCTGTGACGTCGCCCAGTTCTCCGGCACCGCCAGCCTCTGCGACCAGGTCAAACCGCCATCTGTGCTCTTTTTCATAACGATAGCACCTCGCCCGTGCCCTTTCGGGTAAACCGTAATTATGGTCTTATTATCCTCCAGCAAAACCGTCGTCGGATGGCCGAGATACTGGCCCGGCTCTTTGTCGACGACGACCTGGCGGTGAGTCTCGCCGGCCAGGTCAATAAGCGGTATTGAGTATCCCTTAGGCTTGCCCGCCCGCTCACCGGAGAATACCGAGTTCGTGCTCACAAAACAAAAGGCTAAAATCGTTAAAAGATATTTTGGACTAAACATGCTAACTCCTTTTAATAGCTTCACATTTTAACATAGGTATTATGCCATGATTTGACCATTTCGTCACGTCTTTCTCATACGTCCGGCTCTAAAAGTCAGTTTTAATCACTATTCCAATTGCCGGGAGAATGCGATATAATTTTCAAACGTTGCAAGACGCAAAAGAAGAATTCCTGTGTATGACTGGGTCGCGTAGGAATACGTATTTGGGGAATGACTTGAAATGTTGCTGAGGAAGAACCATGTCAAACTATAGTCGCAGAGATTTCATTAAGACTTCGGGGAGTATTCTGGGCGCTGCCGCGCTGAGTGGATTAACGTTGAGCTGCCACAAAAACGAAGCAGTGCCCGGAGAATGGGCCGGCTTCAAATACGCTATGTGCAACGAGAGCATGGCTGAATTAAGCTGGGCCGAGCAATGCCGGATCGTAAGTGACGCCGGTTATGAAGGAATCGAAATCGCAGCGTTTACGCTGGTCGAAGAAGGTGTGCAGGAAATAACTATGCCGAGGCGAAAAGAAATGGTCTCGGTTATGAAAGATGCCGGTCTCGAATGTGTCGGGCTGCATTGGCTGCTGGCGCCGCCGCCGAAAGGACTGCATTTTACGACGCCCGATGCCGGTGTTCGCCGGAAAACCGTTGCTTATCTTGAGGCACTGATCGATTTCTGCGGCGACCTCGACGGCTCTTATATGATTTTCGGCTCGCCGAAGCAACGCGATACAAAGGGTATTTCTGTTGAGCAGGCAAAAAAATATTTCGC
This sequence comes from uncultured Pirellulales bacterium, assembly GCA_964612465.1. GTDB lineage: Bacteria > Planctomycetota > Phycisphaerae > Sedimentisphaerales > Anaerobacaceae > JAFGPJ01. Next base: position 15,975 of record CAZTDF010000045.1, on the reverse strand, counting down.
TGAAGGCCTTGCAGCGGTTGCCGACCACGCCCGGCAGCGAGGCATTGAAATTCTTGTCGAACCTTTAGGAAACAGAACGACCGATGTTGTCAATACTCTGGCGGAAGCATCGCAACTGGCCGGTCAGGTCAACCACCCGGCGATTGGGATTATGTTCGACTTCAATAATACAGTCGATGAAACCGAACCGTTTGACGTTCTGCTGAGAAAGTACCACAAGAATATCCATCACGTTCACGTACAGGAAATGGGCGGCAAACATCTTGGCACGGGAAATGCCGTAAACGACTACGTGAAGGCTTTTCAGGTGCTGAAAGATATGCAGTACAATCACTGGGTTTCTCTGGAAGTATTTGATTTTTCGCCCGGCGGCAAAACAATCGCCGAAGAGTCAATGAGGACATTGAAACAAATTGAAGGCAAATTAACTTAGTTGTCATGAAAAATTCATTTTATCAGGGGCCAAAACAATGAAAACCAAACTTTTCTTATTACTCTTTGCTATCGCCTGTGTTTTTAGCTCTACTGACATTTTGACTGCCTCCGAAACTCAAAAGGATTTTTCGCCCGGGCCCGATGAGCGGCAATTGCCAACCGCGATGCACTCGGAAATGAAAGAGCTGCCGAGCATAACGGTCGGGAAAGAAAACGCTCACATAACAGGCAGTGACAACCTCGCACTGCAGGCGGCTGTCGATTATATCGCCGGCCTCGGAGGCGGAACAGTACAGATCGGCGAAGGCCGGTACGTAATGTACGATTCGCTGCATCTGCGCGATAACGTGACAGTCAAGGGCGAAAAAGGCAAAACCATTCTGCGAAAGGCCGATGGGGTCGTATGCCCATTAGCCCTCGACGGCGACTTCGGTGAGCAGCAGTTCACTGTCGAGGACCCGGCAGGCTTCAAGGTCGGCTACGGCGTCGCTATCTGGGACGACCGAGCAGGAGGGTTCCACACAACCGTCGCCCGCATCACGGGGCGGAACGGCAACACTTTCTCGATTAACAAGCCGCTTATGGCCGACTGCATGGTCGCCAACAAGGCCAAAGCGGTAACGGTTTTCCCCGTCGTCAGCGGTTATAACATCGAAGGGGCGCGTCTCGAAGGTCTGACGATTGACGGCAATAAAGATTCCAACGTCACCCTGAACGGCTGCCGGGGTGCCGGTATTTTCCTGTACCGGGCCTTCGGTACGGTCATCGAAGACTGCACGGTGCGCAACTATAACGGCGACGGCATCAGCTTTCAGCAGTCCAATGATGTCACCGTAGTACGCTGCATCAGTGAAAATAACAACTATCTCGGCATCCATCCGGGCAGCGGCTCCCAGCGGCCGCAGGTGCGAAATTGCCTCGCCAGCAATAACGGAACCGACGGTCTGTTTTTGTGCTGGCGGGTCCGGCACGGATTATTCACAAACAACGTGCTTCAAGGTAATGGGCAATTCGGCATCTCCATCGGGCACAAGGATTCCGACAACATTCTACGCTCCAACGTTGTCCGCTCGAACCATCAGGACGGCGTGTTCTTCCGCAACGAATCTCTTGGCATGGCCGCTCATCGCAACCGCCTGGAGGATAACGTCATCGAGAACAACGGCGTCGAGCAGGAAGCGGCGGGAATCCGCATCCGGGGATATACCAACGACCTGGTCTTTAAAAATAATATCATTCGCGACACACGGAGCGGCGAGGCACAAAAGCAGACCGTCGGAATCCGTATCGAAGAACACGTCGGGCAAGTCATCCTGGAGAGCAATAAAATCGCCGCCAAAACAGCTATTGACGACCGGCGCCCTGAGAAATAGCAGCTCATTTAGGAGAACGACATATGAGAAATTTGAAATCAAATCCGACGCCTTTAGGCCGGTTGTTTTTCCTGATAATTCTTTTCTGCCTTATTCCGGAGTTCGACAATGCCGTCCGTGCGGAAAACAGCGGCAGGAAAAAAGACTATGTCACAATTGCCACGCTCGGCCCGTCGCCGGCATCCGTCGCCGCCGATGCCAGGCCGCAGCAGGTCGTCGAAAGAATGATCTCCCACTGGCGGAGGCAGTTCGCTCAGGTTCTGCCGGACAAGCCTGATTTGATAGTCGTTCCCGAGGCCTGTGACCGGCCGGGCGGATTCGGTGCCGAGAAGCTGCTTGAATATTATAAGGTTCGCAAAGACCAGGTGCAGCAATTCTTTGCACGCACCGCGCGCGAGAATAAATGCTATATCGTTTATTCAGCGTATCGAGTTATGCCGGACAGCAGCCGGCGCAATTCGAGCGTTTTAATCGACCGAAAAGGAAACGTTGCAGGCATCTACAATAAAAATCATCCGACGATCGGTGAGATCGAAAAGGGAACGCTATGCGGCAAGGAGGCCCCCATCTTTGAGTGTGATTTCGGCCGGGTCGCAATGGCGATCTGCTTTGACCTTAATTTCGACGAATTGAGATTGAAGTATGCCGCGGCCAAGCCGGACCTCATCATTTTTTCATCCATGTACCACGGAGGACTGATGCAGAGCTATTGGGCTTATTCCTGCCGGTGCCATTTTGTCGGGGCAATTGCCGGCAGAGCGACTCCTTCCGAAATTCGCAATCCCATGGGACAGGTCATAACATCAACCACGAATTACTTTAATTTTGCCGTAGCCAGGGTGAACCTGGATTGCAAGCTTGCGCACCTGGATTATAACTGGGAGCGGCTGCGGAAACTGAAAGCTAAATACGGGCCCAAAGTCACAATCTCCGATCCGGGCCGCCTGGGTTCGGTCCTTATTTCCAGTGAGCACGAAACGGTGAGCGTCAACGAGATGATTAAGGAATTTGAAATCGAACTGTTGGATGATTATTTCGCCAGATCGCTGGCATATCGGCACAAGCCGGGGAGCATGGAAAAGTAGGAGATACACACAATGAGAGTTCCAAAAACAATAATAACAATGTTGACAGTTCTTACTTTAACCCTGGCTGCGACCGCAACCGCCGCGCAGAATTGGCTCCAGTTCAAGTACGATTCCCGTCATTCGGGCAACGTGCCGGACAGAAGCGTGACAACGCCTCTCGGTCTTATTGGCGCCGTTCCGCTGACCGATGCCGTCTTTACCTCGCCGGTCGTTGCGGACGGACGCGTGTATGTCGTGGACGGCTCGGGAGTCGCTTTCTGCATCGATACGTCCACGCTCGAAGTTTTGTGGAAGTTCGATACCGGAGCCAACAAAACCAACTGCAACAACATCTCGTCGCCGGTCATCGCCGGGCGTTATCTGCACGTCGGGACGATGACAGGTTCTCACTTTGTGCTGGATAAAAACAGCGGGAAAGTGGTTAAGGAAATTGCCTGCGGCGAACCAATCTTCAGCGCCCCTGTAGTTGCCGACGGCCGGGAGTATGTGTCGCGGGCTTCCAGCCCGCGATCCGAAGGCAAGATGCCTTCGGCACAACGCGGCCAGGATGGCCGCGACACGAGGGTGTATTTCGCCACGCTGGGCTCGCAAGTCTACGCCCTCGAACCCGACGGCAAAGTCTGCTGGGTCTGGGATTTCGTCAAGGAGTCTCTTGGCTTCGAAGGCGACCGCTGGAGCGGGGAAGAATGGTGCAGGTATAAAGGCGGAAGGGTGACATGGCGAAACCAGTTTTGCTGTTCAGGCAACATTGTCGTTCACGGCAAGCTGCTTGTTATTCCCGCGGGCTCGGCAATTTGTCTTCAAGACAAGGGCAGCCGCGCCGAGCTTTGCGAGATGGCGGACGTGCCGTCCTACGCGGGCTCGGAGAAGCCGGCTACGTTCGGGCTGAGTGTAAGCAAGGACGGCCTGGTATATCGGCAGTGGCACCGCCGGGACAACACCGGTAGAGTCGAAATCATCCCGTTGCCCGGTATACAGGCAGCAATCGAGCACGTCCCCGGAACACTAACCGAGATAAATCGGCCGGGCTCGCTGAGTTTCTGCTCGGTCAGCATTCGCGGCCGGGACGTGTACCGCTGCCGGCCGGAAGAGGGCTACGGATTCTGCAAACATTCTCCCGGCATCGAGGAAGCTCAATATCTCGGGGGCTATCCTTCGATTACCCCGCCGATTCTTCTTCGCGACACGGCGGTGTACGGCGGCCTTGA
>CAZTDF010000045.1:0-11771 GCA_964612465.1 uncultured Pirellulales bacterium | reverse complement strand
ACAGGCTCGCCGAGCTGGAGCCGGCAGCAGCCGCCGGTAATCTACAAGAACCTTGCGATTTATGTATACGGTTCGGGAAAATATGCACCGCAGGGAACGGAAAAGGCCTATCTCCAGAAAGGCGAACCGGTGGAGGAGCCCGGCAACGCCGAGATTATGAGCTGGATTTACGGCCATGACAATCCGTACTATCCCAAAGACAACTTACCATTTGTCCGGGCATGGGACATCGAGACCGGCAATGAAGTCTGGACCATCGATTTCTCGCAGTTCGGGACGGGCGGCAACGATTCCGGGCTGGCTCTGATGAATAATACGCTCTATTACTCGACCTTCTTCGGATATGCGTCAAAAAGAAAGGATGGCCAGCCCAAATCAAGAGGTCTTACAGCCGCGATCGAACCGATGACCGGGCAGGTAATCTGGCTTACGACAAAATACTATGTCACTGCCGGCTGTACGATCTCCGCCGACGAAGGCCGGCTGTACCTGGGCGGATACAATCCACCGACCGAGAAAACCCAGGACCGTTATGTGCTGTGTCTGGATGCCGAGAGCGGCTCGTTAATGTGGCGGTCCGAGCCGGTCGGCAAAGCAGTTAATGTCGTAACAATCGGCAGAAATCTCCTGTTCACTCACGGCTCAACCGGTCAGCCGAGCTATCTGATCGATAAGCAAACGGGTAAGATTCTGTCCGTTTTCGACATGAAATATGCATGCACCCGGTTCACAATGTCAGAGCCTTACCTGATGGGTTCCAACATGGATCTGATTGATACGACGGACGGTAATAAGGTGGTGTCATCCGGGCCATGTGTGGACGTGCGGGAATGTGTTGGTGCCATCGTATCTAACGGCCGGCTCTTCTATACATCCCAGGCAAGCGGCTTGCAGGTTTCACAGGTTTTCGGTGCCGAAGCCGACTCCTGGGCGGTCCCGTGGGAGCATTGAGCGGATTGATTGAAACAAACGCCGCACCTGTTTAGCCGGACTCTTGCATTCGCGACCATCAGTGTCGCGGGCATCCTGCCCGCGATTCGAGGGCGGGACGCCCTCGACACGTTGGCCACACGTTTTTACTTCAATTTTATTGGGTGGCAGCCTCATCTCGATTGTCGTGTATCGGGATGGGGATGGCTCTTCCCCGGCTAAACACGTCACTGGCTCTATTGCAGCTCACGAGCGATTTTCTCGACCTGTGCCCAGACGCGGAGAAAATTGTCGGAGCAGATTTTTTTAATGTCTTCTTCCGAGCGGCCTTTTTTCAAAAGCTCGTAGATAAGGTTCGGATAGCAGGATGCATCCTCCAGCCCCTCAGGCAGATTGTCTCCGACGCCGTCGAAATCAGAGCCCAGGCCTACATAATCGATCCCAACCAGCTCTATTACATGCTCGATATGCGAAGCAACATCTGAAACGTGCACTCTTGGCAACCGGTGATCCCGCTTGTACTGTTCGATGTAATCCTCTTTTTCCTGTCCTTCCAGATTGTGGGCCTCGATATAGTCGTCCAAGCGTTTTTTGAGTTCCGCCGCTTGCCTGTTGACCTGCCTGCTGATGAACATCGAGCCGAAATTTATCTGAATCACGCCGCCCTTTTCCGCTAACAATTTTATCATTTCATCGCTCATATTCCGTTCGTAGCCGGGGACAAAATGGCGACAGGATGAGTGCGTCGCGACTACAGGGGCCTTCGAATGCTCGATGATCTGATAGAATGTATCGTCTGAGACGTGCGAAACATCGACAATCATCCCGAGGCGGTTCATTTCCGAGACGACTTTCACGCCGAAAGGGCTCAGGCCGTTCCACTTGCGCTCGGGATCGAAAGACGAATCACAAATATGATTGGCCTTCGAGTGCGCAAGCGTCACGTAGCTGATGCCGCGATCATGGAAGTGTTTTAGATTGGCGAGATTGCCTTCGAGACACGAGCCGTTTTCTATTCCCATAGCGAGAGACATTCCGCCCCGGCCGAACTGCTTTTTCACATCCGCAACCGAATGGGCCATTACAAACTTGTCGGGCCAGGTCCGGGCAAAACCTTCGACCATGTCTATCGTCTCATCGGCAAACTTGTAAGCGTTGCCAGTACCCTCATATTCAGCAGGAACGTAGACGGCCATAAAAGCCACGTCAAGCCCTCCCTTTCTCGCCCTCGGATAATCGAAGTCCCCCCCCGCCGTTCTTACTGAAATATCCTCCATCTTTTTTTTCAGACGATAAGGCACATCCAGGTGGGTGTCGATAATCATATATTTTTGAGCCAACTCTTCCGCTTTCTTTTTTAGATCCAACTCAATATCTCCTATCTTTTCCGTTTGTCCCGGGCAAACAGCAACCAGCGCAGTGAGCAAAATCAGTATGCCCGGTATAGTACTCGTTTTATGATGTATTCATTTTGACAAGCTAATCATCGCTAATGTTGAGAATAGTCGATTTGAAAGACTGATTTTCAAATAGCTGCTTTGCAAGCATGGCATATCCCCGCCCTAATGGATGGCTGGCATCACGATATAACTCGCTGGGCAGCACCTGTGGGACACAATAGGCGACGTTGTTTTGCCGGAGCCACATCTGGATTTCACTTTTCATCTTCTGGTAGGTCTTATAGCTTTCCGGTTTCAACATGTGCTCGTTAAAAGGCCCGACTAAAACAAATACGGTGTTTTTTCTCGCCTTCAATAACTCAATCGTCTGCCGGAAGAATTGCCATTGCAGCGATTGTGCCGGCTCGACCCACTGAAAATCTTCCTGTGTGATGCCTTTCTCGGTCCAGGAAACATTTTCCTGCAGATTATCCTGCGAAGCGGGAAGTTCGAGCGTGACGGTACCAAAGGGATTCTCATAGGGATGCTCCAGCGTCCAGTTCGGCAGGTCCATATTCTCGTAATAGACGATTCGCAAATGGGACGCCCAGCCAAAGAACGGCACATATCGCTCCACCGCGGCGGAGAACCGTTTGGAAAAAGAATCCTTGTAGCAGGGAATCTTCGGAAAAAACTGCGGCACCAGCTTCGGATGATTGAAATGGAATTCCTTTTCGGTCTGCAGGTCGTGCTTGGCCGAACTCATCCATAAGGGATTAAATTGTATAATCACGTTCTTGCCCGAAATGTCCCGGCCGTAGTACCTGAGCAGTCCCCCCAGCGCCGCGGGATGAAATCCGTCCACTCCCAGGTTGGCGAAGCTGCCCCTCCCGGCGTTTTGGTTGAGATAATGCGAAAGCGTATTGTCCGCGGAGACATAATGTCCCCAGATGACAGAATCGCCGACCACGAGCGTATCGTATTTCGAGCAGGCCCATCGGCAATATCGGCCGTACAGCCAGTAATCGTTGCCCAACGTGTACGGCAGCCGGTAATCGTCGCCGGGAGCGAACTTTTCGAGCCGTCCCCAGAGCGACGGACCAAGGCACAGTAACGCCGTGCAGACAATTGCAGCAATGATCCATTCTCGCCCTGATAATCGTATGTTGTTGGAGCTAAACGGAATCTTGGCCTTGTCCGCTTCTTTCATAATTTCTTCTCTTTTTGTGCCGTTGTGCTTCATATTCAATCGATCAGAACTGCAAATAGATAAATCCCTGCTCACTCGAAGGGGCAAAAACAGCTAAGTAGAGAATCATCCCTACAACGATTCCGATGCGCACGAGCGCCAGGTCAAAAATCCATCTGAGCCTGGATTCATGCGCGAACTGATAAAGCCAGACAATAAGAATCAGAATCAAAGCCCACACCGGGCAATATGGATTCGCCCATCCGGAGCTGAATATTCTTGTTATGATTAACCATGCGTCACCTATGCTTTCTGCCCGGAAGAAAATCCACGCGAACGTTACGAAAGCGAACACGAACAGTTGCTTGAGAAATTTCGGCATCTTATCCCTATAGAACGGCGTCCTTTCCAGCTCACGTGTCACAAAGCGTCCGAGAGCATGTACCGCGCCCCAGATGACGAACGTCCAGGCCGCCCCGTGCCACAAGCCGGAAATCACCATGGTCAGGAACATGTTTCTGTATGTGCTGATAGTGCCTTTGCGGTTGCCGCCCAGCGGAATATACACGTAATCCTTGAACCACGATGAAAGGCTGATGTGCCACCTCGCCCAGAAATCGCCCAGGCCGGTCGCCAGGTACGGATTATTGAAATTCAGCATCAGGTTGAAACCCATCATCCGTGCCACGCCCCGTGCCATGTCCGTATAGCCGCTGAAGTCGAAGTAGATCTGCCAGCAGAACAGAAACGTCGCCAGGATCAATGCAGGCGACTGATACTGCTCGGGAGCGGCGTAGATATTGTCCACGTAAAGTGACAGGTAATCGGCAAGTGCGACCTTCTTGAACAAACCCACGATAAACAGCGACAGGCCGTCCGTGACATCCTGCGTTGATACTTTGGGAACCTTGTGCAACTGGGGCAGCAGGTTCTTTGCCCGTTCGATCGGCCCGGCCAGCAGCCGAGGAAAGAGCGAGACAAAGGCCGCGTATGCGATGAGGCTGTTTTCCCTTTCCATGTTGCCGCGATAATAATCGATGGTATAGCTCATCGACTGAAAGACGTAGAACGATATGCCGATCGGCAAGAGAAAACCGGGCTCGGGAATAGCGTAGGAGATGTTCAATGACGACAAAAGAGCATTCAGGTTCTCAGTAACGAAACCGCCATATTTGAAGAAGCCCAGCAATCCGATATTGTTAATGATGCTGACCGAAAGCCACATCTTTCTGCGCGGGCTTTTGGCCATTATCGTAACCACCGTATAGTCAAGCAACGTCGAATAGGCGATGAGAATCAGGTATAGCGGATTGAAGCAGGCGTAGAAGAAATAGGAAGCGGCCAGCAGCCACGGGAGCCTGAACCTGGTGCCTTTGAGGACGAGATACACCGGGTAGACAACCAGGAAGAAAAGTGCGAACGGCCAAGTGTGAAACAGCATCTCGTGACTTTCTATTGCATTAATACGCGAATGTGTGCCTCGACCGACGCGGCAAGACCTTCCAGTCTATAGCCGCCTTCAAGTACGGAAACCAGCCGGCCCGCACAGCACTTCTCGGCGATACTCTTGACAATCTGCGTCAGTTTCGCAAATCCCTGCTCAGTGACTCTCATGCCGCCGAGCAGATCGCCTTCGTGCGCGTCGAATCCCGCAGAGACAAGAATGAAATCCGGAGCAAACGAAGAGGCTGCAGGCGCCAGTATCTCTTCGAACGCTTTGACGTAGCTCTCGTCTCCGGAACCGGCCGGCAATGGGACATTAATGTTGGTATGCAGGCCTTTTCCGCTGCCCTGTTCGGCCCGGCTCCCACTGCCCGGATAGAAGGGGTACTGGTGGACGCTGAAGTACAGCACGTTCGGGTCATCGTAAAACGCCGCCTGCGTTCCGTTGCCGTGGTGCACGTCCCAATCCACGATGAGGACCTTTGGCAGGTTGTGTTTGGCCTGAATGTACCGCGTGCCGATGGCTACGTTATTAAATATACAGAATCCCATCGCTCTATTTTCAAGGGCGTGGTGACCGGGCGGGCGTACGGCGCAGAAAGCGTTAGTGACTTTCTGCTCCATGACAGCGTCGATTGCGGTGAGCACCCCCCCCGCCGCCATTACCGCAGCTTCATAAGACTTTCGCGATATCGGAACATCCCCGCTATCCAGATACCCGGCTCCGTTCTCAGAGCTGCTTCTGGCCCGGTCGATGTACTCGGGCGCGTGAATCGTCTCGATCCAGTGCCGGTCGGCCGGCAAGGGTTTCAGTTCGAGAAGTTGAGAATAGAGTCCTCCGGCCTTAAGCTGCCTGATTATCCGGATAAGTCTCTCCGGGCTTTCCGGGTGACCGGGAGTGGTTTTATGCTCGGTGTATATGTCATCATAAATCAGTCCCGTTTTAGCCGTGTTTTGCGTTTGTTTTTCACTATTCATTTTTGGCTCGCTTGATACTTTGTCAGGTGCGTTTCTGACACACCTAAATCCGATGGCGTCACTTGCCAGGCACGTATCGTCGATGGATGGATCGCTTGATCGATACGCCGACCGGCATGTCTCGGCGCTTGATTTCCAGGACCCGCCCCGCAGGACCCTTTCCTTTCCCTCTTTCGGGCCTCTTGGGTCTTTCTCGGAGCTTTGGCTGTAATAATTCCCGGCATACAAATCATTACACCATTCCGCCACGTTGCCGTGCATGTCGTATAGGCCCCACGGATTGGGCTGCTTTTGCCCGCCAGTATGGGTCTTTCCGGTTGAGTTGTCAACGCACCAGCCAAAGGTTCTCAGCTTTGCTTTATTGTTGCCAAAACTGTATTCCGTGCTTGTTCCCGCCCGGCAGGCATATTCCCACTCGGCCTCCGTGGGCAGTCTGTATCCGTTGGCGGCAAAGTTGCAGTCCCAGGTTTCTTCATCATAGCAGGGCTCAAGTCCTTCTGCAAGCGACCGTTCATTGCAGTACATGGTTGCGTCCGTCCAGTTGATCTGCTCTAAAGGATTGTCCGGATTCTTGAAGTGAGAAGGATCTGGCAGTTGATACTTTTTGAACTGGTCCTGCGTCACTTCGTAAACGCCCATCCAGAACGGGCTGACCCACACTTTATGCACGGGCCTCTCGTCGGATCCTCCTTTCTCGCTTCCCATCTCGAACCACCCGCCCGGAACAGCAACCATTTCTATGCCGGACTTCGTCGTGATAACCTTTGGTTTCTTTGGAGTTCCATAGTCATCGACTTTTTTACAGGATATCCCAAAGAGAATAAATGGAATCAAAAACAGGATTTCTGCTGTCAGTTTCATAGGTCTATCTCTCACTCACAATCCCTCGCTTTTCTCTTTAAGGCCTGGACTCGAAGGTCGGCGGAATCCAGTCATAATCCCAGTGATGGCCGACCCATCCAGGTGGACTGATAGTGATGGTTTTGCCGTCAGCAACACGAAGAATACAGAGAGGACTATGTACTCTCCAACTGCCGTTTGAAGGGATCTTAACGTATGCTATGTATCGCCCGCAGTGCGACCACCGACCACAAGGATCTTGACCCATGACCTCCGCATTGTCGGGCGGATTGATTATTTTACCGTCGGTGCCACCCGGCAGAGATGGGTCGAACTTGCGAATAGCGATTCCCCCGCCGGCGTTCCAGCACATCCATTTGCCGTCGGGAGAGAAAGCGGGATGACACTCGCCGAAATCCCCGGGATAATTTGGCATCTTTCGTATCTCGCCTCCCTTTGACGACATGAAATCTATCGTATATTGGCGGCCAAGGTAGTCGCGAATCTCAAAGATGAACCACTCGCCGTCGGAGGTCATATCCGCAAGCCACACGTTTTGCTTTACGGGGATGGGAACGCTTTTCTGTCCGGTGCGGATATCCGTATAGACAATGCCCTCGCGGCCGCACCGAACAGTGCTACTGCTGTCCGGTGTCCAGACATAATCTCCGTCGATTTTTTTCGTTTTGAGGGTCCTGGTGTCCACAAGATACTTGCCCTGGTTATAAGTGAAGAACTCTCCGTTTGGAGACGTGCGAGGTGCGCGTTCGTCCTTGTGTGGTGTATTAGTGAATTGCTCCAGCCCGGTCCCGTCGGCGTTGATAATGTACAGATCTCGCGAAAGGGTCTGTCCTTTCGATTCGTCAGGGCTGCTCGGATGAATGGAAATGACGAGTCGATATCCCGTCCTTCGCAGCTCTTCCTTCAGGTCCTGAACCCTCGGCTTGGCAAACGGGTTACAAAGCACCGGCATTTGCCATTCTGCTCCAATTGACTGTTTTTCTTCGCCGTGACACATTGCGGCAATACCAAACGCCAACAGCAATGTAATCTTTGAGTAAACGTTCATATTTTTCGCCCCAGGAAATATGTTTGTAGATTACAACTGTTTTTCGCAAAGTCAAGAGCATTTTCCAGGGCTTTCAGAGTTCCGCCGAAACTCGCACAAACCTTCGACGATACTCCTATGTCTGCAGACTCCGATTTGGCTACTGTAATGTTGTCGAAATGCGCATCGACGTCCTAACTTTGATCTTGTTGAAGCAAAATGCTTTGAGGCGCATTTCTTGCACAACGGAACCCCATACTATCCATAACACAAGCATCTACAAAGCTGCAATTCTCACCTGCACGCCAGGACGAGCGAAGACTGCCTATGCGGTCTTGCCATCCTCCGCCGCGCAACACTTTTATTTCTCCTTCCTCAGGTCCATGGGGATTCTTCGACGGGCTCGTCTTATAGTAGTTTTCGCCATATACATCATTGCACCATTCGGCAACATTACCGTACATGTCATAAAGTCCCCATTGGTTAGGTTCTTTTTGCCCCACAGGGTGGGTCTTTTTGGACGAGTTGTCAACGTACCAAGCGTGTTTTTTCGGTGCGCGCGGGTTACTGCCAAAATAGTATTCTCTTTCCGTCCCCGCACGGCAGGCGTATTCCCATTCCGCCTCCGTGGGAAGCCGGTATCCATTTGCCTCAAAATTGCACCGCCATGTCTCATCTTTCTTATCATAACAAGGCTCAAGACCCTCGGCTCTGGAACGGAGATTACAATACAAAACGGCGTCCGTCCATGTTACCGTATCTACCGGTCTGCCGGAGCCCTTAAAGGAGGAGGGATTGGCTCCGACTAACTTAGTATATTGCTCCTGGATCACTTCATATCTGTCCATGAGGAAAGAATCGATCCACACCTTGTGTGCGGGAGCTTCGTCGGGCGCTCCCTTTTCGCTTCCCATCTCGAACCAGCCGGCGGGAATGACGACCATTTCGATACCGGTTTTGGTCTTGAACACCGGGGGCTTGCTGCCGGTCTGCTCGCTGCGTCGGCATCCGGTGCCGGCGGGCAACATAAGTAGCAGGCAAACGATTCCTATTGTCACTTGAGTCAATCGCATCCGCATCGGCTCGATTCCTGAATAATCATTTTCATTTTTTTAACGATTCGTCGCCCGCACCGGAACCCAATCAGGCTCCTTGTTCTGGTTTCCATCGGTCGTGACCTGCACCCATGTCCCGTCCAGATCGCTGACGCAGATATTCCATCCCGGGGCCTTGCCGCCTACCTGTTCGTTCGCCTCCGGGCCGTAACTGAAGGTGATGTACTTGCCGTCCGGCGAAAAGTCCGTATGGTACACCTCACATTCTTTTTCACATGTGACAATGATATGAACATCAGTCACCTTAGGCTCTGAGGAGGCCAGGTCGATGTTGCCCACGCACAAATCCCAGTCGGTTGCTCCCCATGTGATCTGTCTGCCGTCGAACCTGGAGTCAGGCCGGCAACCCGTGACTTTGAACTTCGTCAGATCGAACACACCGGTTCCATCCGCTTCGATCGCGAGGATGGCGTGCTCATAACCCATGCCGCCGTGGACGGTCGCAAGAAACCAGTTGCCGTCGGGCGAGTAGCAGATATTGTAGAGATGGTGCAGGCCCTTGTTCGGGTGCTGTCTATGTTTGCGTGTCTGAAGATCGTAAAGGAAAATCCCCTTCGTGGCGTAATCTTTGGCCGAATAGCGTTCGAATTCTCCCTTGAGATAGGCGATGGTCTTGCCGCCGGGACTCCAGCATCCCTGCCGGGCGTTGTCGGCCACTTTGGTCCGCCCGGAGCCGTCTATGTTCATATAGTAGACATTCCGAATTTTCCTGCCGTTCACCATCTCATCAGCGACAAAGCAGATTTTGCCGCCGTCCGGTGACGCGTGAGGATACATCTCATCGACATTTGAACTGCGCGTGAGATTCACAGGATTCGAACCGTCGGCGTTAATCAAATAAAGCTCCCAATTTTTCTTGCCGTTTGTCTCGCGGTAGCTCTCGTACACAATCTTAAACGGGATATCTGTGAGCTTCAGTGCAGATTTTGGTGACGGGACTTTTTTCCGCCCCGGCTCAACTGCCTTTGATTGACAGATGGTTTCATTCATTAGTAGAAGGCTCAGCAAGAGGACCAAAACGATACGGATTGTTCCCTCAGATACCTTACGTATCTCAGTGCAGCACTGATTTTTCATATTTTCTCCTTTATTCAGTGGTTGTTGATGGGATCGGTACCCAATCGGGTTCTTTGTTGTGGCTGCCGTCCGTGGTAATTTTGACCCATTTTCCTGACAGGTCGGTTACACAGATATTCCAGCCCCTTGCTCTGCCTCCCACCTGCTGTCCGCCTCTTGAAGGACCGAAGCTGAACGCAATATACTTGCCGTCCGGCGAGAAATCCACATGATAGACTTTTGCCGCACGCAGACATTGGACAATTTTTTGCACATTATAGACCTTGGGCTCGAGGCCGGACAGGTCAATATCGCCCACACACAAATCCCAGTCCGTTTCACCCCATGTCATTCTTTTGCCGTCTCGGCTGAGGTCCGGCCTGCATCCCCTGACCCCCCACTTCTCCAGATCAAAGACCCTTGTTCCATCGGCATCGAAAGCCAGAACGGTATCGCTGTACTCCATGCCCCCATGCACGGCAGCGAAAAACCAGTTGCCGTCGGGCGACCAGCAGATCGCGTAAATGTGATGCAGGGATGTATTCGGATGCGGTTTATGCTCGGCGCTCTGCAGATTGTAAATAACAAGTTCCGATGTCGCATACTCTCTTGTGCTGTAGCGATCGTACTCTCCCCTCAGATATGCGATGCTTTTGCCGTCAGGACTCCAGCACGCCTGGCGAGCGTTTGTAGCAACCTTGACCCTTCCTGTCCCGTCGATATTCATATAATAGACACTGCGAACCTTGTTCCTTCCTCTTCCCTCGTCAACAACGAAGCTTATCTTCGTACCGTCAGGGGAAGCGTGGGGATACATTTCATCCAGATCGGGCGTTCGGGTAAGATTGACCTGATCGGAGCCGTCGGCATTCATCTGGTACAGCTCCCAGTTAAGTTTCCCGTCGGTCTCACGATAGGTTTCGAATAATATCTTAAAAGGAATTTCCCCGAGCTCAATCTCCTCACGCGGATAGGGCATCTTTTTCAACCTTTGCCTGCTTTCGGTTTGTGGGCCGCAAAATGCTTCACCGATCATACTAAAAAACAACAACGAAGACAAAAAAATGATGACACTTGTTCCAGAAAACCTTTTCGATGTGACGCTGTAATGCTTGCCCATATAACCTCATTCTACCTAATTATATACATCAACCTCTCGCAAACAAGTATATCGAATTCGATACGGATAGCAAGAATACAATTGCGTGTGCTGGACAAAAATGCCAGATAATAAAACGCAACTTTCAGAGCATGTTTTAGGCAGGAGAAAGCCTTTTGTAGATGGCGGCGATTGTTTCGTAGAGGATGTTTGAGTTTTAGTGATTTTCCATAAGAAAAACCACGACTGCTTTCATCGTTGGAGCTAATAATTTATGGTGACGACTTAACTCCACATGACATCGCTCAGGTATTATCGTGCTTCAGGCTTTATATATGTCGGTCTTGCGCTTAGTTAATGGCCGCAATAATTCCGGAAGAGTTATGCCGGTAATGTCACACAAGATGACTTCACGGCTAAACAGGTTTTCAAGCTCCTTCTCCAATCCAAAGTAGCACCTGCCATACTCCTTAGGTTCCATTGGAAAAAATTCCACGATAAAACATATTTCGGGCTCTTCAGTGCCAATATTCTCCTGGTCGAAAGATGAGCCTCGCAATCCCATGTATTTCACATTATGTTGCTTACAGAGAATGGCTATTTCTTCGCTATAGTCTCGTTCACTTTGGATCATTGTGTTATTCTCCCTTAGCTTACATGAAAAGTGTATAGTCCGCCAAAGGTTGTGTCAAAC
>CAZTDF010000044.1:0-26105 GCA_964612465.1 uncultured Pirellulales bacterium | reverse complement strand
TCTATGACGAGGAAATCACCCGTCGTAAAGCTCCAGAGGTTGCCGATCCACGGGCCGTCGGGGTTGATAGTGTTAACTTCATCGACACGCCAGTAGTAGCTTGTCTCCCAGGCAAGTTTACCCGGATCGTAGCTCTCGTCGCCGAGTGCCTTGACGCCCTTGTACTCGGGCGAGGATTTGTCGGCGTTTGCGACGGCGTCTGCATCGGTGCCGAAGTACACCTCATGCGAAGCGGCGAAATCACCTGCGCCCCACCTTAGAATCGGCGTCATTTTCGTGCCGGTCGCCCCGTTGGACGGGCTCGGACTGCTGGCCTTAACCGGTGGCGACAAAGCCGCTTGCGGAACGAAATCTTTCGGCGTGGACGGGCTCGACCATCGAAGCTCTGCTACTGCGCCGCCGCCGTTCTCGTAATATTCCATAACAAGGCTGTACTTGTTTCCGGCTACCAGGTCAATCTGGCCATTGTACTCTGGAGTGCCCTGGTCGATCCATGAGTCAACAAGCAGAACGCCATCAATCCAGAGTCGTGCGCCGTCATCGATTCTTGTATAGAACGTGTAGGTCTCGGTGAATGCCGCCTCGACTTCACCGGTCCATCTGGCCGAGAACATGTCGGCGTTGATCGACGGGTCGGGAGAATCAGTAAAGGTAAAGTCGATCCGGGGATCTGTGCGGGTTAGCATAAGAGTGGTAAAGGCATTCACCGGTCCTGGATTACCTGCGCCTCCAACAAAGCTGGGATCACTCCAATGATAGTAGTCACCTCGTACTCCGCCGCCGATTTTCGCTGTCTTAAAACTCCAGACATCGCCTGTATACGTTGTAACAGCATCGAACTCATCAACTCGCCAATAATATGTCTTCTCTGATTCAAGCGGTCCGGGGTTGAAGTTTGTAATTGCCGTGGACGTTCCATCGGTAGCATTTGCCACGGTGTCATAATCGTCGCCGAAGAACACAGTGTGTAATTTTGCTCCGAAACCTGTCGTCCAGCTTAGGCTCAGGTTTTCAGCTTTGACGAAGTGAACTCCGTCGCCGGGGATGGGATTATATGCCTTTTTCGGTGGAACCGTAAAGCTCCAGATCTTGCCCTTCCACGGACTGTCCGGGTTTGCATCGTTGACCTCGTCGATACGCCAGTAGTAGGTTGTTCCCGGAACGAGACCATCTGGAAAAGCATATCCGGGAAAGCCGGCAATATAAAACGTTGAATTCAATTCCTGGTTGCCTCGGAATGTTTCGCTCTCATGTGTGCCATCGTTAACATTGTCGAAATTGTCGCCCAGGTACACATCATGCGAGACTGCCAAATCCCCAGCGGTCCACGACAGGGTGATCCAAGTGCCCGTATACATAGCGCCGTTTGTAGGTTCCGGACTCCCGGCGATCGTGCTGACGCTGGCAAGGTTTTTGATAAACCAGTTGTTAATCCATTCACTTATAACTTCGCCGCGTAAGTCAGTGTCTGTATCGGCTACCTGGAAGAAAGTTCCCAGGCGACCACCGGTAACCGTATTGACAATAATTGCCGGATCCGCTCTTGTACCATCAGCGTTTAGACCAAGAATCAGTTCGGGCTCCCAATTGTTTGTAAGTTCATCGAGATGCCATGGGCGGGAAGGTGAGAAACCCTGAAAAGATGGAGTGTAAGTCCGGCCGTCGTCTGTAGGAGTGACTGTTACAATTGGATCCGACATTGTTATGCCGGGAATATCCATCATTGTCTGCAATCCGGCAGCGGCATTTGTGCCGGCACCATTGACGACGTAAAACATCCAGTCGCCTGTGTTTATAATGGTATTACCATCATCTAAGAATAATTCGGCTAATGAGTCATCTGCCTGACTATTACCAGGTGCATAAATAGTATCCGGGAACTGTCCGCAAAGAATTAAAATGTCTACTGCGCCATCGCCTGTGTGGTCTTCTACCCAAGCTGCAAGGGCATCTTGATCATTTACTGTGAATAGTTCAACAGGAATAGCCGTTACGTTGTCAACAATTTCTTGCATTTCGCGGTCGGCAGTAGTTTGCGGCCACCAACCTGCCTGTGTTGAAATCGCTACGTCAGAAGCCATAGCCATCGTGCAAAATCCAAATGCGACTACGAATACCAATATTATATTTTTCATTTTTCTTACTCCTAATTTTAGCTGAAAAATAGTAGGAAATTTCGCTCCGGCCACATACCGAAGTGATTGACAATAATTTTTACTTATTTTAAACTAAAAATATTGCTTCAAAATGGTTTTTGAGCCAAATGCTGCCTCCTTCCATAAACGGCCAATATTGGCACTCATTTAATTAAATATCTGAAATAAACCGTGGAAATGCATCCTCTTCTAATAAGACCAATAATATTATCATTTAATAAGTTATATTTAACATATTATTCGTCTTTGGTTCAAGGATTTTTTTGTTTCATCCGGTATGCGAGTACTATGTTCCAAACGATTTTTCTCTCCCCGCCTGGGTACTGAGGATAGATATAGAAGAAAGGATTAGGGATGATTGGAGAGGTACGAGTTATCCATCAAATCATTTTTTACATATTTTGTATAAATTTGATAAATTGCTTGACATGTTAAAACGATTGTTTTAAACTGCTGTATTAAACAATTGTTTAGGAGTTTTATGAAGTGATATCGAAGGTTAAGAAGAATAATACCGGTTCGGTTAAGAATGTCAAGGGCCGATTGCTTGATTCGGCGGAAAGTCTTTTTTGTGAGCGTGGTTTCAAGGGAACGAGTATTCGCGACATAGCTGCCTCTGCCGGATGCAACATCGCATCGGTCAATTACTATTTTGGCAGCAAGGAGAAATTGTACGAGGAAGTATGGCGCCGCCACCTTATCCCGATGCGCGATGCACGTATAGCGAGCATCAATAAGGTAATGTCTCAGACAGGAGCCCGGCCGAATCTCGAAGACCTGCTCAGGTCTTTCGCAGACACATTTGTCGGCTCGATGGTAGATACCAGTAAGACATCCCGGCTTAGTAAGCTTATGGCCAGAGAATATATTGACAGTCACTTGCCTACCAATATGTTTGTTAATGAGGTCATGACGCCTACTATAACCGCTATGCACAGCGCGCTTGTGAAAACCTGCCCCGATCTGGATGAGTCATATATTCTGCCGGTGGTGTTTTCTGTTATCGGGCAGCTTGTACATTTAGTCCATGTAAAAACGATGTTCGAACAAGGCGGCGATGATTTGAACCTGCCGACATTTGATTCCAATGAGCTTATTGAGCATATTGTCAAATTCTCCGCTGTGGGAATTCGTGCCTATTCAGGCAAATAGCAAAAGAGCACTCGAATAAGGGAGCAGGGATTAATAACGAAAGATAAACAAAGAGCGCTGGATGCTGAAGCTGTATGTTCGGTATAGCTGTGATTTCTGAACTTTTTAAGAGGATGAAGCTATGAAAATTGTGTTTAAGAAATGTATTGTGATGTTAATCGGAGTTCTGGTCACTTTACAATTGGCCGGATGTGTCAGCAGCGAGAAATATTATGAAGATGTAGGGCTGTCAAGAGAGGCTGCTTTTCGGCAATGGAAAAGTCGCAAAGAGCGGCAGGAGCGGTCCCAGCCGGTTATCAGCGGGAAGCTCAATATAGCAGACTGCACAAAACTGGCATTGGTCAATAACAAGGTTCTGCAGAGTATTGTACAAGAGAGGGAAGTCGCCCGGGGAGAACGCCTGAAATCCTATTCGGCGATTTTACCGAAAGTTAATCTTACTGGTGATTACACCCGGTTCGATGAGGTGACGTCTTTTGAAATTGATACGCCCACGGGCAAGGAGAAGATCCAGTTTGGTGACGAGGACAACTACTCTGCGGTTTTAATGGTCACCCAGCCGATTTATGCCGGCGGTTCGATACCGGCCAGAATAAATGCAGCGAAATTGATGACGATGCTTACCGACGAGACGGTTCGGGCGGCGGTTCAGGAAGTGGTTTATGCCGCCGAGCACTCTTATTACGATGTTTTGCTAAGTCAGCACCTGCTTCAGATAAGCACCGATGCCGTTCGCTCGGCCCAGGCCCATCTTGATAATGTCAAGCAGCGACAGCGGGGCGGTGTTGCTGCTGATTTTGATGTCCTGCGAGCGGAGGTGGAACTTTCCAATTTCCAGGCTGAGTTTATACAAAATAAGAATGCGATCAACGTCGCAAAAGCCAGTTTAATCAAGGTCATGGGCGTTTCGCAGGACAGCGGTTTTGTCCTTTCAGATGAGCTGCTTTATGTCCCTTCGAATATAACAATGGAGCAGGCCGTTGAAGCAGCTTATCGAAACCGGCCCGATTTGCTCGGCCGGGAGTTCGATATAAAAATGCAGAAAGAGATGCTCAATATCGCTCGCAGCCAATATTTTCCTGTGGTTAGCGGCTATTACAGCAATACCTGGGCAAAGCCCGACCCACACAGTATGATGGCGATTGAATGGGGCCATGCCTGGCAGGGGGGGATTACGGCGAGCGTGCCTATTTTCGATGGTTTTATGCGTGACGGCGAGATTGTTGCTCAAAAAGCGCGGCTCAAGCAAGGGCAGATAGATTTAATTGACGCCGAGGAGACCGCTTTATTCGAACTGACCAAAGCTCAACTTAGTATCGAGAATACGGCGGAGTTTATCGAATCTCAGCGGCTGAATCTTACCAGGGCCGAGGAAGGCCTGCGACTCGCGGAAGTCGGCTACAGAGAGGGAGCAAACACTCAGGTTGAAATGATCGACGCCCAGTCCGCTCTGACGACGGCAAGGGCAAACCATTACCAGGCTGTATACTCGCACATAATTGCAAAACTGGATTTCCAGAAGGCAATGGGAACTCTGGCATCTGTTGAAACCGCGGAACCCGGAGGTCAGGCAAAAATTGAATCAGGCAATGCGGAAGAAAATACGCCGATAGCACTTGTTGAATAAAACAGGGCAGACAAAATGAAAGTTATAAGAAGAATTTTATATTTGTTAGCAGCGCTGGTATTGGTATTTCTTACATATTGGTATGCGTATAAACAAAAGTCAGCCTTGGATGCAGAGGAGAAAAGAATCGTTCCGGTAGAGGTTGAAGTTGTGGGCACCGGCTCGATAGAAGAAACGATACAACTGACAGGCTGGATAAAAGCGAAACAGGTTGTGGATGTAGCGTCAAAAGTTCCCGGCAGAGTTGAATCGCTGCGTGTTCTTTCGGATGGGGGTGACTTGACTGTGGTTGAAGAGGGCGTATCGATCAGAAAGGATCAGCAGCTCGCGGTTATAGACCACGACATTTACCTGGCCCAGTTGGCTGCTGCTACGAGCAGTGTTACGGCTAAAGAAGTCGAGTTGGCCGATACCGAGCGTGAAAAGAAGCGCATAATTGCCTTATACGAGGGCGGATCAGCTACCGAGCAGAGCAAAGATAAAGTGGCAACCGCTGCCGAATTGGCGGCGGCAAGTTTGAATCTGGCCAAAGCCAATCTGGAACTGGCAAAATTAAACCTTCGCGAATCCACAATTGTCTCGCCGATTAATGGGGTAGTGACAGCCAAACATATTGACGAGGGTAACATGGTCAGGGCGGGTGACAGAATCGTTACCATCGCCGATATGGAGACTGTTAAGGTAATCGTTGCCGTCGCGGAAAGATACGGGGCCGAAATTTACGCCGGGATGCCTGCGAAAATCAGGGTGGACACTTTCACGGAGAGGCAATTCGAGGCGAAGGTTTATTCGATTCATCCGGCACTTGATGCGCAAACTAATACGTTGCAGGTTGAAATACAGCTTCAAAATGATGAGCTGTTGCTGAAGCCCGGAATGTTTGCGAGAGTGGCTCTGGTTACTAAGCAAAAGGCCGATGCGGTAGTTATACCCCGGGACGTAATTCTCGGCGGCAAGATCGGCGAGCATTACGTGTATGTGATCGAAGAGGCGAGTGCCGAGAAGGTTGCCCGCAAGCGTATTGTCGAAGTTGGTATAAAACAGGCGGACAAGTATGAAATAACCGATGGGGTGAAAGCCGGCGAGACGCTTGTGGTTAACGGGATGAATTTTTTGATTGACGGAATAAGTGTCGAGATTGTTCGAATAGAGGATATCAAATGAAACTCGCACAGATTTCCGTAAACAGGCCGGTCACAACATTGATGATATTTGTCGCGATGGTGGTTTTAGGCCTGGTGTCGATGTCGATGCTGGGACTGGATTTAATGCCGGAGTTGGAAATCCCTTCTGTTTCGGTTATCACTGCGTATGAGGGGGCGGGGCCCGAAGAGGTAGAAACGCTCATAACCGAGCCGATGGAAGATACCCTGAGCACAATTTCCGGAGTGGACGAGGTTATTTCGGTATCGAAAGAGGGGATGTCCACGGTGACATTACGTTTCGAGTGGGGCGAGAAAATAGACGAGAGTATCAACGATGTGCGCGAGAGGATCGACCTGATAAGGGAAATGCTGCCGGAAGAAGCGGGAAATCCAATTATTTTCAAGTTCGACCTTTCGATGATACCGATTGCGATTATCGCTTTCACTGCCGGGGACAGTTATCCCGACCTTCAGGATATCGTTGATGACGAGATAGTGGATCCTCTCAAGCGAGTCGATGGTGTTGCTTCGGTCACCGCCGGCGGGGGACTTTTACGGCAGATCCGTGTTGATATCGACAGGGACAAACTGGCGGCTTTGAATTTATCGATTACACAGTTGAACATGGCTCTTGCCGCTCAGAACATCAGCACTCCGGGAGGGAATATTAAAACCGGCTACAAGGATTATCTGTTGCGCACGCCCGAGGAATTTTCGAGCCCGGAAGAGGTTGCCGAAGTAGTGATTGCCCGCCGAAATGCTATACCGATAAAGTTGAAGGACGTCGCCGATGTGAGGGATTTCTTCAAGGAACGCACTTTTGAGGTGCGCATGAACGGCAAAAAGGCGATGGCTGTATTTATTCAGAAACAGAGCGGCAAAAACACGGTGGAGGTGGCGCGGGCCGTCACCGAGAAACTTGAGCAGTTAAAAAAGAATTTGCCGCCCGATATCGAATCCAGGATTGTGATGGACAGCTCGGAGTTTATTCTGGCTTCGGTGGGGACCTTGCGTGACACGGTTTTTTGGGCTGTTTTCTTTGTCTTTATTGTGCTTCTTTTTTTCCTTAGAGACTTTCGGGCCAGTCTTATCGTAGCCGCTGCGATTCCAACGTCGTTGATTATTACATTCCTGTTAATGTATCTGGCCGATTACACGATTAATACCGATTCACTGGCCAGTCTGGCGGTCGCCGTAGGTCTTGTGGTTGATAATGCTATCGTCGTTATTGACAACATCAATCGCCATCGTGAAAAAGGGGAGCGGGCGAAAGAAGGGGCCGTCTTCGGAGCGAATGAAGTAGGTGTGGCTGTCATTGCTTCGACCCTGACGACGATTTCGATTTTTGCACCTATTATGTTTGTCGGCGGTATAGCGGCGATTATATTCGGCCAGTTTGCCGCAATTATAACTATGGCTCTTGTAGCTTCCTTGTTTACTGCTCTTATGCTCGTGCCTATGCTGAGCTCGAGACTTCTGAGAGTTCGTAATCCCGGCTCGTCGAAATCCGTATTGGATTTCTTTTACCGTTTGGGCGAAAAAGTCCTGGCAGGGATGGAGCTGTTGTATGTAAAGTTCCTGAACTGGTCGCTGGCAAATCGCAAAACAGTGTTTATTTCCTGCATCGTTTTATTCGTATGGAGCATCGCTCTGGTCGGATTTATCGGCATCGAATTTTTCCCTCAGCAGGACCAGAATCGAGTGTCGGCTCAGTACGAACTGCCTATCGGCACGAGATACGAGCGGACAGGCGTCGTGGCCCGGCAGTTACAAACGATAACGGCAAATCATATCCCTGAGAGACGGAACAGCTTTATTCGCTGGGGCGTTTACGGCGCAGGCGCAAACTTTGAAACGGACGAGGAAAGCTATAAGGGTATTTTGTTTATCAGCTTGAAGCCCAAGGATCAGCGCAGCGCTTCGCCAATTGAGCTGATAAAAAGACTTCGCAAAATCACGGACAAGATTCCGGGTGCAACCATTCGCTACAGTGCGGAGGATCCGCTTGAGGCGTTGATGTTTGGTGCCGGCGGGAAACTGACTGTCGAGCTTTACGGGCACGACATGGATCAGGCGAGGGTGTATGCCGAGGCCGTCGAGACGGCAATCGCCGCAGTGGAGGGGGTGGAGGATGTGCAAATCAGTCGAAAAGAGGAAAAGCCGGAGATTAAAGTCGTCATCGACCGCGAGAAAGCATCTAACATGGGGCTTGATGTGAGGACTATCGGCATGCAGATAGAGACATTTTTTGCCGGCAGCACCGCCACGAGATACCGTGAGGCCGGCGATGAATATGATGTGGAAGTCCGGTTGCAGCCTAAAGACCGTGACAGGATAGAAGATTTGCGGGATGTGCCCATTAGTATAGCCGGCGGCGGTCATGTCAGCCTGGCCAATATAGCTGGAATCGAGCAAGGTCTGGGACCGACTAAGGTCGAAAGAAAAGACCAGGAACGTTACATTACGGTTTCCGCTGAAATCACCGGCAGGGACCTTGGTTCGGTAGTAGAGGATGTTAGAAAGGCGATTGATAAGATTCCCGCGCCGCCGGGTTTTAGCTATAAATTTGCCGGCGCCGAGAAAGAAAGGAAAGAAGCATTCACATTGCTGATGATAGCTGTGGGACTGGGGATGGTATTGGTATATATGGTTATGGCTTCGCAATTCGAGTCGTTCCGAGACCCGTTTATAATATTTTTCTCGATACCCTTCGGTATTGTCGGCGTAATTATCGCCCTGGCCCTGGCCGGCCAGGCAATGAGCGTTGTCAGTTTTCTCGCTCTTATTATGCTTGTCGGCATCGTAGTGAATGATGGAATTGTTCTTATCAGTTACCTGAATATACTGCGGCGGCGCGGACTCGATGTCTATTCGGCAATCATCGAAGGCGGGCGCAGCAGATTGCGACCTGTGGTATGTACCAGTTGTACGACAATGCTGGCGTTGACTCCACTTGCTTTCTCAAAAGGGGAGGGGTCCGAAATTTGGGTGCCTTTTGCCGTGACCATAATTGGCGGCCTGTTTGTAGGTACTGTCATTACGCTTATTTTGATGCCGACTCTTTATAGTGTGTTCGAAGGCCTTAAGCCTTCGGGCGTAAAAGGATAGTTATGAAAGCTGTTTTGATTATTCACAATGCGGCGATAGATGAAGAGGTGAATGAAGTCCTGGAATCTGCCGGTATTGACTGTTATACGAAATTCCCTAATACCGTTGGCAAAGGCAGGGCGAGTGAGCCGCATTTGAATACCGATGTCTGGCCCGGCATAAATAACGGCACATTTGTTGTAACCGCCGAGGCCCCGGCCAAAGAGTTAATGGAGAAAGTCCGGCGGATGCGGAAGAAATGGGCGTCGGTAGGGATAAAGGCCTTTATGTGGGAGATTGAAGATATTACCTGATAGGCGCCGGGATTCGGGCCTGTTTCAAGAGGAAAATCGAATGAAAGGGAAATTAGTTTCTATCTGCGGGTTGTTTTTTGTTTTAAGTTTCGCAATGTATACCGGTTGTAAGGTCGGGCCGAAATATTCCAGACCAGAGACGCCGGCCGAAACATCCGGTGCTTATTTTCATGCCGGGGCAAACAAACAGGATGTGAATGATTTTGCCGATGCCGACAGATGGTGGGACCGATTCGGCGATCCGACCACGGCAGAACTGGTGCGCCGGGCGCTGGAGAATAATTATGACCTCAGGGCCGCCGCTGCGAGGGTCCTGCAGGCCCAGGCATCGCTTGCTGAGATGCGCGGACGACAGTGGCCGGACGTGTCGTACAATCTTAGCCGTGACAGGAGTAAGCGTTCCATGAACTTGGGTGACGGCCCATTCGGCAGCGGCAGATTCAGCATCATGAGCACGACCTGGTCACAGGATATTACCGTTAACTATATCCTCGATCTGTTCGGTAAGCTCAAACATTCCGAGCGTGCCGCCTGGGCGGATATGCTTGCCTCGGAGGCAAGCGAGCAGGCATTGACCAATTCCATCATCGCCGGCGTCATAAGTTCACGGATAAACATCGCGACGATCCAGCGGCGATTGAGCATCGCGAGGGCCAATACCGAGAGCCGGCAGAGTACCCTCGAGATTGTAGAAAGGCGATATGCACAAGGTCTTGTAGGGCCCGTGGACATCAGGTTGGCGCGTGAGAATCTCGCTGCGTCAAAGGCTGCCGAGCCGGCCGTCGCACTGTCTTTGATTACAGCTCGTCACGCGCTTGATGTTCTACTGGCGCTTCCGCCGGGGTCGTCACAAGATTTGCCTCAGACGTTAGCAGAATTGCCGGATTTGGAGCCGGTCCCGATAGGGGTGCCCGCCCGGCTTCTGGACAGGAGGCCGGATGTGATGGCTGCTGAACTGGCTTTGCGTTCTGCCAACGAACGTATTGGCGTCAGCATAGCGCAGTTGTATCCGGATTTGAGTCTTACGGCAAATTATGGTTCAAATGCCGACGAGTGGCGTGACATTTGGGAGAGTTATTCGGAAACGTATGGATTGTTAATGCGTCTTGCTCAGCCGATCTTTAAGGGCGGTCAAATTCGTGCCCAAATCGACGCTGCAAAAGCACGCTATGCCGAACTGGCGGCGAATTATGCCGGCACGGTTCTGACCGCGATGAGGGAGGTCGAAGATGCGCTCGTGAGCGAGCAGATGCTCCAGAACCAGTTGCAGCACACGGAGCTTCGCTTCCGGGAAGCCACAGCCGCCGAGGAACTCTCAAGGCAGCGCTATCAGCAGGGGCTTACGGGATTTCTTGTAGTACTGGAAACCGAGCGGCGCAGACGAATAGCTGAAGAACAATTGACCATCCTCAAGGGCCAGATTTGGACCACACGAGTGAATCTATACCTGGCCCTGGGCGGTGATTGGAACCAGCAGGAAGAAGAAATATTGGCGGTAGGAAAAAATGAGAGAAAATAAAAGACAGAATACAGAATACAGAATACAGAATTCAGAGCGTAAACAGCGTATAGGACGGTATCGCAAATCTCATAGAGCCGGGCGCGGACTTTTGCAGGCGTTGTTTGCGATTGTCATCGTCGGTGCGGGTGTAGCCGGGGCGGTCATTTTCATCAAGTTAAAAAAGCCGCCCCAGCGAAAGGAGCAGGGTGTGCAGGCACCGTTGGTCGAAATCGAGCAACTCCGCTCGGAGGATATCCGGATGACGGTTCAGGGGTATGGAACGGTTAGTCCCAAGGTGCAGGTCGATATCATCCCGGAAGTGGCCGGCAAGGTGGTTTATATTCATCCTGAACTTATTGTCGGCGGGCTCATCCGTGCCAATCAGACAATATTGCGAATCGACCCGAGGGACTACGAATTGGCAGTCCGGCAGGCCGAGTCCGCAGTGGCGGATGCCGGGGTACAACTTGAGACCGAACAGGCCGAGGCTGATGTTGCTCGAATGGAATGGAACCAGTTGCATCCGGACACTGAGCCGACGTCACCTCTTGTTCTTCGTGAACCCCAGATTCGCAAGGCCAAGGCGATGCTGGATTCTTCGGAGGCTCAACTTGCGATCGCGATGTTGAGACTCGAACGAACCAGTCTGTCCCTGCCGTTCGACGCCCTGATTACAACTGAAAATGTGGACCTTGGTCAGTACGTTGTCATGGGACAGTCTTTGGCCAAGGCTTATGGAACCGGTTCGGTGGAAATAGAGGTGCCGTTGAAGGATAGCGAGCTGGCCTGGTTCGATGTCTTCGAGAATTCTATATTCTCAAATGGTGCCCCGGATTCCGTCAAAGGCACTCCAGCCGAGGTCAGAGCGGCCTTCGCCGGAGCCGAACATACATGGAAAGGCTACGTGGTCCGCACGACCGGCCAGGTGGACAGGACTTCCCGGATGATTTCTATCGTTGTGGAAGTGCCGGAGCCGTTCAAGGTTATCGAGGGCAGGCCCCCATTATTGCCGGGGGTATTCGCCGAGGTTCTGATTCAAGGCAACACTCTTGACAATGCGGTCGCCGTGCCCCGCGATGCGATACGCGAGGGCAACCATGTGTGGCTGGTAAACGGCAATCGTCTCCGTATCCGGCCATTGAAGATTGTCCGTGTGGATAAAAACTTCGCTTATGTTGCTTCGGACGTTCTTAATGATGCAAATGTTGTTATAAGCTCCCTGGATGCGGTTGTCGACGGTATGGAGGTACGAACAGAAGCTGATGTCACAACGCAGGACGAACAGGTAAAAAACAATGGCGATAAGCCAGACAAGCCGGAGGAAAATTAAGTGAAAGACCTGGAAGAAAAACAAGGAATTCTTAGCTGGTTTGCCTCGAACCATGTTGCGGCAAATCTGCTTATGCTCCTGATCGCGGCGGCGGGATTGATGGCGATTTTTTCGGCAAGACTCGAAGTGTTTCCCGAGATGAACCTCGATATGATCAACATCATGGTTCCTTATCTGGGTGCTTCGCCGTCCGATGTAGAGGAGGGGGTCTGTACGAGGGTTGAAGAGGCTATCGCAGGTGTGGAAGGCATTAAGCGAATGACCTCGACTGCGGCCGAGGGGATGGGCTCGACTCTCGTGGAAGTGGAGGAATATGCCGACGTCAAGGAGGTGCTCGATGACGTCAAGGCGGAGATTGATACGATAATAACATTTCCAAAGGAGACGGAAAAGCCGATTATTTCCGAGCTTAAAACGAGCTTCAAGGTTATTTCGATCGTTTTGTTCGGCGATGTTTCCGAGCAGACCTTAAAGACACTGGCGGACAGGATTCGTAATGAAATAACTGATAAGGAGAACATCACACACGCGACTATTTCGGGAATCAGGCCGTACGAGATTTCAATCGAGGTTTCCGAGGAGAACCTCCGCCGTTACAATCTCAGTTTCGATCAGGTGACGCGAGCGGTCCGGAATTCTTCGCTGGATATCCCGGCCGGCTCGGTCAAAACTTCAGGCGGCGAAATTTTAGTTCGGACAAAGGGACAGAAATATTACGGCCTTGAATTCGAAGAGATAATTGTAGTCACGCGTAACGACGGGACCAGTATAAGGCTGAGCGATATTGCCACGGTCAGGGACGAGTTTCAGGAAATGGATCTTTCCGCGAGGTTTGACGGCCAGCGCGCCGCTTTCATACAGGTCTCCCGGACGGGAGAGCAGGATGCGCTGGATGTCGCCCGGACCGTCAAGGAGTATGTTAGCGAGAGGCGGGATTCTTTGCCGGCAGGAGTTTCGCTGGCATTGTGGGAAGATGATACCGATTTTCTCAGGTCGAGGCTGAGTCTGCTGACGAGAAACGGCTGCATCGGACTTGTTCTGGTATTTGTGTGTTTGACGTTTTTTCTGAACGTGAGGCTCGCGTTCTGGACGGCGATGGGTATCCCGATATCGTTTCTTGGGGCGTTCTGGCTTTTACCTCTCTTCGATGTGACGATCAACATGATGAGCCTTTTTGCTTTTATCATGGTGCTCGGTCTGGTTGTGGACGATGCGATTGTTGTAGGCGAGAATATATTCTCGTATCGTCAGCAGGGGCTGGAACGGCTCGATGCGGCTGTCAAAGGTGTTAGGGAGATGTGCTGGCCTGTAGTCGCGGCGGTACTCACCACAGTTTTTGCATTTATACCACTGGCTTATACCGGCGGGATTATGGGCAAGATTCTTCGTGTCCTGCCGATTGTAGTTATCGGTGTTCTGGGGTTCTCGCTCGTGGAGGCGCTGCTGATCCTGCCTGCGCATTTGTCTTCGAAGGCCGGCAGGCCCGGCAAGGGCATAAGACGTTTCACAGACAAGATCAACAATGTGACTGACAGGGGGCTCAAAAGGTTTATCAAAGGACCTTTTGCAGGTTTCGTCGAACTCGCTGTCCGGTGGCGATATGTCACACTGGCATTTGGCATCGCAATCTTTCTTACAACCGTCGGGATTGTGGCGGGGGGGTACATAAAGTTTGTTTTCTTTGACGTGATGGAAGCCGATAACGTGGTTGCCTTGATCAAAATGCCGTTGGGTACGCCAGTTGAACAGACGCGTGCCGTTGCAGAGAAAATAGAGGCTGCCGCATTTGATACAATCGGCGAATTCGACAAAAAGCGTGGAGGCGATATCTCTCTTCGAAAGCATATCGCTACGACCATTGGGGCTCAGCCTACCGTCGGGCGAGGTGGTCCCGTTCAGGTTGACCTTGGCGGAGGGGGGCAATCGCACCTGGCGGAGATCAATATCGAGCTGCTCGGGGCCGAAGAGCGTGATCTGTCCAGCGTCACCGTCAAGAATCGCTGGCGGGAGCTGGTGGGAGAAGTTGCCGGGGTTTCGTCATTGACCTTCGTCTCGGAGTTTGCCAGCACGGGTGATCCTATAAATGTGGAGTTGTCGCATCAGGATTTCGATACGCTTTTGGCTGCATCGGAAAAGTTAAAGAGTGTTTTGCGAGACTATACCGGCGTTGGTGACATTCAGGACGACTTCGAGCCCGGCAAGGCGGAGTTAAAGCTTAAGCTCAAAGACACCGGCAGGACATTGGATTTGACGCTCTCTGATCTGGCAAGGCAGGTCCGGCAGGGATTTTATGGTGACGAGGTTCAGCGGATCCAGCGGGGGCGGGATGATATTCGCGTGATGGTCCGTTACCCGGAGGCCGAGCGCAGGAGCCTTGCGGATGTGGAGAACATGCGGATCCGGCTGCCGAGTGGCACAGAGATTCCCTTCGATACGGTCGCGGAGGTACAATACGGCCGGGGCTATTCGGCAATCAAGCGTATAGACCGCAAGCGTGTCGTGAGCGTCTCGGCCGATGTCGATCAGACTCTTGCCAATGCCAATGTGATCAATCGGGACTTGGTTGCGAGCGTGATGCCGGAGCTGGCTCGTGAGTTTGGGGGTGTGCAGTATCGTTTTGGCGGTGAGCAGCGGGAGATGACTGAGTCGTTAGGAAGTCTGAAGACAAATTTCATCATCGCGATGCTGGCGGTTTACGGGCTTTTAGCCGTACAGTTCAAGAGCTACTCACAGCCTGCTATCATCATGTCGGCCATTCCGTTCGGGATTGTAGGAGCGGCATTCGGGCACTTATTGATGGGGTATAACTTTGGTATAATGTCGATGTTTGGTATTGTGGCTCTGTCCGGGGTGGTTGTGAATGACTCGCTGATTATGATCGACCTTATCAATCGTGAGCGTGACAGCGGCGTTGAACTCCATCAGGTACTTCGCGATTGTGCGACCCGCCGGTTCAGGCCGATTATGCTGACAACTCTAACGACCTTTTTCGGTCTGCTGCCGATGATAACAGAAAGAAGCCTGCAGGCACGTTTCCTTATCCCGATGGCCATAAGCCTGGCATTCGGAGTGATGTTCGCGACCTGCATCACACTTGTGCTCGTACCTTCACTATATATGATACTTGAAGATGTCAAGGGTCGGATTTTTACAGACTATTCGGCCGGTTAGAGTCTATAAGTTACTCTCTTACAGCGAGTTAGCAATTAGCAAAAATTTTTTTGAAGATTTTCTGGCCAAATCATCTTAATGAGTACATAATATCAGCAGGTTGCATTTTCTTCAGAGGGTGGGAGCATGATTTTGAGACGGGAATTTACATTCTCTCATGGGGGGTGAGTCGGGGACATTATGGAAACTACGGCAAAATATAAATCGAATATTGCAGTTTATTCAGATCATGAGAGTGTGGCTCAAAACACCGTGGGAATTTTTGTTGCCGATGCGCAGAAGGCAATCAAAGCCAGGGGCACCTTTTATGTTGCTATATCCGGAGGCAATACTCCCAAACGTTTCTTTGAGCTGCTCGGCGAGGCACCGCAGGCAAGTTCCCTGCCCTGGGACAAGATACAGTTGTTCTGGGTTGACGAGCGATACGTTCGCCCGGATTCTAAGTGGAGCAATTACAAACTGGCTGTCGATACTTTCCTGACCAGGGTTGCCATCCCCGGTGCGAATGTTCATCGAATCCCAACCGAGCACGAGGATTTCAAGGCCGCCGCTTACTCCTATGAGGAAACCATTCGAGAAGTATTCGGACTTGGAGTCGGTAAGATTCCTGAGTTCGACCTGATATTGCTGGGCATGGGTTCCGATGGGCACACCGGCTCGCTGTTTCCAAATTCTTATGCCGCTTTTGACACGGAAGATTTAGCGTGCGTTGTTTATGTTTTGGATGAGAAGCTCAACAGGATAACCCTGACGCATCCGGTTTTACGTGCAGCCTCCCATTTGCTTGTATTGGTTTGCGGGCAGGAAAAAGCCGAAATTCTGAAGACGGTTTTGACGAGTGAGCCCGATGAAGTGCGGTATCCGATTCACGCCCTCTGGCCCGTTCTCGATAGAGTTACCTGGCTGGTCGACAGCACAGCGGCACGGTCTCTTTAATCATAGTAGCCGTGATGGTTTAGTCTGGGATGATTAGTTTCATGCCGGGTTTGATTTTGTTCGCATCTGTGATGGTATTGCGGTTGGAGTCGAGAATTTTTTGCCATTTGCCTCCGGAACCGTAGTATAGACTGGCAATCTTCGATAGCGTTTCGTCCTCACGCACGATGTGATATTTCTGGGGTTTTATCTTTTCCTCCTGCTCGTATATTGTTGAGTCAGGTGGATTATTTGTTTCATTTTCGTGGCCGGCTTCTGTGGTGTTACTCGAGATTTTGACGGGGGATGCGTTGAGATTATCACTATATCCGGCGTCGGAATCAGGTGCCGGAATCCTCGCAACGGCAGGAGCGACATGCTGTTCGGCGGATTGCTGCCGGGGATCTGTGTCGTGAGTCTGCTGCATTCTTGCCTCCGGCCTGAGACTCGGGCGAGTAGCCAGCCAGAGCACAGAGGCGATTACTAGTGTCAGGCCCAAACCCAATCCTATTTTCAAGTCCTTTTGCATTTCAGCAAAGAATAACAGATAGATTACGGATACCTGCTTTCGAAGGAATCAGAAAACTAAGCACCAAACGCTATTTGCTATGATTTCCGCTTGCCTTTTTCCTTTTGTGTTTTTGTGCCGATCAATAATATTGGTGCTGCAATTGCAATAGACGAATAGGTACCAATGATGATACCCAAACCGATCGCAAACGTAAAGCCTCTTAATCCGGCACCGCCGAAAATGTACATTATCAGCACAACTATAAATGTTGTGAAAGATGTCAGAATCGTTCTGGAAATAGTTTGGTTAATACTATCGGTGATAATTTGCGGATTGAGCTTACGGGCCTTGCCGCGATTTTCCCTGATACGGTCGAAAACGACAATAGTATCATTAAGCGAGTACCCGATCAGCGTAAGAAAAGCGGCTATCATTGCAAGGTTGATTTTGAAGTCGCCGATTAAGAGCAATTCCCCTATTGATGTATTTGCGATATAGGCACAGAGGGCAACCGCTCCGAGTGTGATACATACATCGTGCACCAGTGCTACGATCGCGGCGATGCCGTAGCGGACATCTCCGAATCGAATCCAGATATAAGTTACGATCGCAAATAACGACAGGATAATAGCAATCAACGCCCGTTGTTTTTGTTCGGCACCTACCGAAGGATCGAATTGTCTTACGCGTGGCAGCGAGGTTTCGAGTCTGGTTGCCGCCAGGACTTTAGCCTTTTCGTTTTCGATGAAACGTGTTCGTTCTTCCTCGGAAAGTTCGCGGAAACCTGCTTCGGGATTAGCGCTTACGTAAACAAACGATTTGACAGGCAGGTTTGGATCGGCCAGGGCATTCAGGCTTAAATCAAGGATTTCGTAAGGATACCGTTCGATGTTTTGCATATCGGGCTTAAACAGCAAATCCTTGAATCTTTGGATGATTTCTCCGGCCGTAGCGGATCTTTGAATTTCACATTCGATCTTGATGCCGCCCAGAAAATCAATCAGTTCGGGATAAGAGTCTATCAGCTCTTCGGATATGGTTTGCTCGGAGATGATTTTGGGCTGAAGATTTTGTTGAATTTCCAGTTGGTCTGCAAAAGCCGTCAGTATCGCGTTATTGACAATTTCATCGACCTGGGGTTCTGATATATCGGCATCGGGAAAAGCTGTTGTCAATACATCTTTGACCAGAGACTGGTTCATCTGGCTTGTTGATATTGTGAATGCCGCGGCGTTGTTCGTATCCTGTGTTACGATCAGGTTACTGAGCCTGCTGGCAAACTGCGTTTGAGCCTTTTCTATTGCGGCGGTTAGCTCACCGGCTGATTGCTGCTCCGTCTGAGGAAAAGTTACCGTGACAGCTATTTTGTTTGTTTCTATTGTGCTGATTTCATACTGTTTGTTTGACTTTCCAATACTGTAAACGCTTGCCGCTTTAAGGCCGGGATTGTTCAAATCAGTTCCGATTTTCACGATTCTTCCTTCGACTTCCTGCCGGTCGAGGGCTTCTTTGAGATTGACCTGTATGTTGGTTCCGCCGGTAAATTCGATGTCGTACTTATTGTTCTCTAAGTCGTTTCTTGTAAAGAAGACAAGTAAGCCTCCAACTATCAGCAAACTCGATACGCCGAAGAAGATAGGCCTGGAACGCATCCAGTTGACGTTCGGATTGTGGATAATGCGGAGCATAAGTAAATGATCTTTGATAATTCGCTTAGACAAGAGAAAATCAAAAATCACTCGAGTTACGAACAAAGCGGTAAACATACTGGATGCGATACCGAGCATAAGCACAATCGCAAAGCCTCTGACTTCTTCCGAAGCGCGCCAGTAAAGAATCGCAGCGGTAATAAACGTGGTCAGATTCGCATCGAAAATGGTTCTGAAGGCTCGCTGGTAGCCGTTTGTGATGGCGATCCTGAGCGATGCGCCTCTCAATTGCTCTTCGCGGATCCTTTCGAATACGAGCACGTTGGCGTCAACACTCATACCGATCGTAAGTATGATGCCGGCGATGCCCGGTAACGTGAAGGTTGCCCGCACACCTGCCATTATCGCCAGGACAAAGAGCATATTCAAAAGCAACGCCACGTCTGCTATCGAGCCGGCCAGGCAATAATAAATCGTCATACACACAATGACCGCGACAAGGCCGATCAAACCGGCTTTAACGCCCTGGTCGCGATTGTCGGCGCCGATGGACGGGCCTATTGTATTAACGGAAATGGGTTGTTCTATAAGTCTTGCGGGCAAAGAACCGGCGTTTAGTTTGTTAACCATGTCTTCAACTGCTGTTTGGGTGAAGTTGCCCGTTATTGAGCCTTGTCTGCGAATTCGGGTTTCGATATTTGGTGCCGATATCGCGATTGAATCAAGCAGGATACATAACGGCCGGTCGATGTTCTTTCCAGTTACCTTAAAGAATTGATTTCCACCTCTGTCATCCAGCAGAAAACCGATCGCCCTTCGCCCCATGTCATCGGTTGTCGGATAGGACCTCTCTAATTTCCACTCTCTCTTGCTGAGGCTATGCAGCATTGATTCATCTGGTTTGTTGCTGGCAAGGACATAGTATTTGTCGCCAAATACCTCGGTAATTGAAGGTCGGCCTTCCCTGTCGGCCACCCTCCATTCTTCTAAATTCTCTATTTCACACCATACGTACTGAGTGTCTGAGGCGGCTCTCGGCCCCATTTCCTTGAGTCTCTCGACGTAGCCGGCCATCTGGTCCATGTCAACTTCGGGGTGTCCCTGCGTTGGAAGTATTCTAAACTCCAGTATTCCGGCACCTTTTAGCATTCGCTGCAAATCCTTGGGATCGTCGAGTCTGCCTCTGAAAGGGCGGTACTCGTCGAATGCTGTGACTACCCTGTTAATTTCATCGACTCGATCAGGGAAATTAGTTTTGAGCTTTTCGATTTGGTTTATGCGTTTCGTAGACTTTTCGGCCAACTCAAGGCTGAAGTCCAACTGATCTTTAGTGAGGTTTAATTGATCGATGGCTTTTCTTGCCTCGATGTACTCGGCGTTTTTCTCAAGAAACTGATCTGAAACTACGGACCACTCGGCGAAGTTCTTAACATACCCGGTCAGCATATCGCGATTGTCGTTGACGTCGGTGAATTCTCTTATCGATTCGGAGAGTTCCTGGTCGTTTAGCCCGGCCCAATTATTTATATTTTCGTTGATTTTATCGAGGTCAAGTCCGGCCGATGACATTTTCGCATCTGTAGCTTCGCGGTCGCTGTAGAGGGCATCCCTTTTATCTTTCAGCTCCTGACGCTCGTCATGAGTTGTGGCAAGAGTATTGAGAATTGCCAGTCTGTTCGGGTCTTCCTGTGCGAACTCCTTAAAGAGTTCGGTTCGCTCTTCCGCGGGCTTTTTAAGCGAACGCATGATTTTGGCGGCGCTGACATTTTTATCGAGCAGGTCTGACTCGGCCTTCTCGTAGTTCTGGCGTTTTTGGCGTGCTTCTGCACTTGCTAAAGGCATTTGTATCTCGAAGCGGGTGCTGCCCTGAGGTCGCCATATAAGGTTTTGGATGTTCGCAGGATCTATTCGCCTTCGTAAAACGGTTATTAATTTCTGCGATAAATCTTTCTTTTCTGCTTCTTTGAGGCCGTGGGTGTCAATTTCATAGATAAGACTTGTACCACCGGCCAGGTCTATTCCGGGCTTTAAGGTCTTGTCTGGCGGGTATAAAGTCCAGGCTGCAACCAATACTAAAACAATGATTAAGACAATTTTCGGCGTCAGATTCTTACTCATAACTTCCCTCAAATATCGTATTGTGTATCGCTTAAACGGCTGTGAAATAGCCGGCTATGTACTAACGATTAATTCTTATCTTTCGACATATTTCGACCGATTGCTGAACGGAGAATCTTTATTTTCGTATTATTCGACTCGTCAATTTTCAGCGTTATCTCGTCTTCCTTAATATCGACAACGGTTCCGATAATCCCGCCAATTGTCTGGATTCTATCGTTTTTTGTCAACGATTGTACCATTTGTTTGTGTTGCTGCTGTTTCTTGCGAGGCCCTCTAAAAAGAATCACGTACATTAGAACGAACATCAGGGCGAGAAAGATTAATTGAGTGCCCCCGAAAGGATTTCGCTTCGGAGTCCCGGTTGGCGCGTTGGGATCGGATTGTGCGGTCGTTGTCGTCTGCTGCTCCGAACCTATCGGCTCAGAAGAAATGCCCGATGATGCATCGCTGCTGTCTGTTTGGGCCAATATCCATGTATTGTTCATCTTTATTTTCCCTTCATAATTTCATATGTCGTATTCCGTATTGATATAACCGGCGGAAATACTGTCGGCCAAACGGGCAATACTAACGACTTTTTATCTTTTTATCAATAACCAATAATCAATAGTTAATAATCAATTCTTTTGCCAGGTCGGTCAATTTATTTCTTTTTACGGCTTGTCTTATTTTGGTCATAAGTCTTTGGTAGAAAGTCAGGTTATGCACAGATACTAATATCGGCCCGAGCATCTCTCCCGAATTAAAGAAATGTCTCAATGTGCCCCGGCTGAAATTTCTGCAGCAATAACAGTCGCAGCCGGCTTCGATTGGCCTGATATCGTCGATATGAGCGTTGTTTCTCAGCCGAAGAGGGCCATTTTCGGTAAAAGCAAAGGCATTTCGCCCGTTTCGCGTCGGCAGGACGCAATCGAACATATCAATACCGGCCGAAACGGCGGCAATAATATCCGCCGGTGTCCCGACGCCCATAAGGTAGCGAGGTTTGTCCGCCGGTAAGAGCCGCGTTGTATGGCTTACCGTTTTTATCATATCGTCATGTCCTTCGCCCACGCTTAATCCGCCGACAGCGTACCCGTCGAAACCTGTTTTGACAAGTTCTTGAGCACAATATGTTCGCAATTCGGGATTTATTCCGCCCTGGATAATGGCAAAGAGCATCTGATTCGGTCTATTATGCGCCTTTTTGCAGCGTTTGGCCCAAAGTATGGTTCTCTCGACGGCTTTTTCGAGCTGGGGCGTTTCGACGCCGGATGGTGTGCATTGGTCGAAGCACATGATTATGTCGACGGCTAATCGATTTTGGATTTCTGTTGCGATTTCAGCGTTCAAATATATCTTTGCCCCGTCCACATGGCTGGCAAATTCAACGCCCTCGTCGTCGATTTTGGTCAGCGGGCTCAGGGAGAACACCTGGTATCCGCCGCTGTCGGTCAGGATAGGCCGGTCCCAGGCCATGAATTTATGAAGTCCGCCAAGCTTTTCAATCGTCTCGACCCCGGGCCTGAGCAGCAAATGGTAGGTATTGCCCAGGATGATACCGGCGCCTATATCTTTGAGCTGCTGCGGAGTGATACCTTTTACCGCCCCGGCTGTGCCGACCGGCATAAAAACGGGAGTTTCGATTTTCCCATGAGCGGTATGCAGCAAACCCAGCCTGGCGGCACAGCTCGAATCCTGATGGAGAACTTCAAAGTCAGCCATTTGCTATGTAATTATAAATTGAGAACATAAGATTATCCATTTATGGAATTCGAATATCGAATTTTGCCCTTCATGTTTTTTATGCTGTTATTTTCGTATATTAACTTTCTTAATGCAAATATTCCACATTTCCCGGTTTCAATAAATGCTTTTGATCTTGGATCCCGGGTAATAATATGAAAGTATCTGCTGAGTAGTTTTGCCTTCTCTTGCCATGCCCTGAGCACCGCATTGGCACATTCCGACG
The DNA here is from genome assembly GCA_964612465.1 of uncultured Pirellulales bacterium. Taxonomy (GTDB): domain Bacteria; phylum Planctomycetota; class Phycisphaerae; order Sedimentisphaerales; family Anaerobacaceae; genus JAFGPJ01. The sequence goes on along the minus strand of CAZTDF010000044.1, from coordinate 3,475 downwards.
CCGTGCCCCCAGCCTCTGCCTGAGAGAAACGCCCATTTATCAGACAATTTTATGATTTGGCAAATTGTGCTTCTCAATTTTCGGCCTGTTGGATCGATTGCCAGACGAAAGTCCTCGGCCCTGAGAAAATCGCTTTTGCCGGTCGAGCCGAGGAGTTTTATTTTTGTCAATCGAGAAAATTCTCCATAATCAGTTTGGCCGGCCACAGTTACGTTTGTGATTTCTCCGAGCTGCTTGAGTTGTGAATATCTATCCAGCAACTTAGTTGTAATATCAGCCTCGTTAAACTGGATCATGGGCCAGAAGAAGAACTTGGGCTTGGCCACATCCTGGCAATAGGGGCAGGGCACGCCGGTTAGTGGTTCGAACGAATCGCCGAATACATTTTTACTGTTCTCGGTATGGCCGCCGCAGGTTGAGCTGTAGTAGGCGGGAAAAATATCTTCGAGACCGTCGGATTGTTTACAGGTAATTACCTGGCCCTTTGTCTGGTTGACGGCTTGCCAGATCTGAGCCGACTCGGCACTGAGGCCGCGGTAAACCTGGTGTGCCGCTGTTTGTTTCATGTCCCAGTCGCGGTTGGTGCCGAAACGCTTTTTAATGTAAAAGCAATAAGTTCTTGCTGCAATTGCCTGTGCCTTAAGCGCTTCCGGCTCCCAGTAGCCGGGCATCTCGGCACCTACGACGCCGGCTAAATATGGCTCGGGCGGAACCAGATTGATCACATCGAATGAATTGCCGTCAGGGTTGATTATAAGCCTTAATTTGCCGCGATAATCGTTGCCGTTCACGTTGAAGATGTATGGGTCGTCTGGGAAAATGACGACATTGTCGTTTGCAAAGGCCTGGCCGGCGATAGTGATTCTGCCGTTGGTCAGTTCAAGGCTGATCGGTACATTGATTTGGTTAAAACGGGCTACTGTATTCTGTGTTTGTGGTGCGGCCTGGTCGTTGATGACGCTGAATGGCGAGACAGTTTTTAGTGTGCAGGCTGTGACATCGTCGAAGAGCAATACTCTGATCCAAAACTGTGATTCGATATCCATCTGGACGGTGGGCGTCGTAACCTGACGTTTCTTACAACCGCTGAGAATCAGCAGCAGAAGCAAAAGGATTGCGTTTTTACTGCTTGACACTCGAAGATGGTGTATATACCAGACCGTCCGCGAGACAATTTTCCCCGGATCTGCTGTCAGTTGGATTATGGTGGACAATGTCAATTTACCTGATAATGATCAATCGGTTAGTCCAGGTTTCGCAGCAATAATCCAAGGTCACCAAGAGCTATTTTTACTTCGTTCAGGCTTGTCACGCCGAAGTTTTTACAGCCGAGGAGTTCAGCATCCGTTTTACTTGTTATTTCGCCGATTGTATGAATATTGAGCTTTTGCAGGCATTTTCGGGCACGCACCGACAATCGGAGATCGTCGACCGGTTTGTTCTTGAGTCCTTCTTCCTGGTCTTCTGCGACGGCATCATCGGCCATTTCTGCTGAAGAGAGCTGTTTATCCTCCAGGGCCATGCCGAGGTATAATCCTTTTGGTTCGAGGATAGCTTTGATTTCCCTGAGTGAAGTTTCACCAAAGTTCTTATAAGACAGCAACTCTGTTTCGGTTATATTCAGAAGGTCGCCGAGCGTGTCGATCTTCATTTTCTTCAGGCAGTTTCTGCTGCGAACCGATAGCTCAAAATCAGACATTGGAGTTTCGAGAATCTGGCTTTTGCGGGTCTTCTTCTTTTCTTTTTCCTCATCATAGAACATTGTTTTCGAGCTTTCGATGTCTTTTTTAAACAGAATTGCCCGTTTGTGATTCGGATGAGTTTCCAGGACTGCATCGACACATTGAGTTGCCTTGTCTAATTGCTCGCTGTCTTCGTATAGCACAGCCAAATTCATCAGGGCACTTACGTAAACCGGCGAGCTTGCAGCAATTTGCCTGTAGTAGTCGATAGCAGCCTCTTCATTACCGGATAAGTCACAGCGAAAGGCCAGGTGGAAAAGTGCTCTTTGATGGCTCGGAGATAATTCCAGAGCCTTTTGGTAATTGTCCGTTGCCTCATCGTAAAGACCCTCGGCTTCCTGAAGACGGGCAAGCTGGTAGTGATACTCGGCACTTACGTTCTCAAAGTTTGTGCAGGTTTTAAGTTCCTTCGCCACAGCCTTAAAATCACCTGCGTAACGATATGTGGCGGCTTTTTCCAGTGTTATGTTTAATTTATCGGCTTCATGGTCGAGACTTTTTTGCAGGTTTTTGATCGCCTGTTCGAATTCCCTCATCCGGCGAAGCGCAAAGGCCAGATAGATGAATTTCTCTTTGCAGTCATTGCCTTTCGCAAGTTTCTCGGCCGCTTCGGCGTTTCTGCCAAGAATAAAAAGGCCGATTCCTGTTGCCAGAGAGGCTTTCTGTCCGGTTCTGGACATATTTGATTCTACTTGTTCATTGAAGCTTATCAGGCTCGATTCGCTGGAATGGATAAACTCAGACAGCGTTTTAATCTCGTCCATCGACGGCAAATTGTCGGCAAATAAGTCAATTTCAAGTTCTGTTACTGGTCCCATTGAAACTTCTCCCTATTTTCGTATTGCGTATATCGTATTGCGTATTGCGTTGCGTAGCACACATCACGCACAAACAAGCGGGTATTATAGTAAAGCTCCACAGATTTGCAATAGTTTTTTTATCCGGACTCCGTTGCAGGCCAAAATCGCGTCCGGCAGGGCTATGCTGCATGTTTTCGGCTCTCCCAATAGCTTTTCCATGTATTTGACTGTTGCAGAGCGACTAACGCCATTATGGCATCTGCACCGGACAGATCAATGCAATTGAGATATCACCTTCATTAATCCGGCGAGTACCCAAGCTACAAGCGCAAGAACAGCCAGCCCGGTCAATGGGTAGATAGAGTTCATCACCGCAAGCCCATCATAGAAATCATTCTGGACATGGACAGTTCTGAGAGTCCTACGTTCGGAAGACAGGAAAGCTCTGCGTACAACAGACATTTTGACTATAACTGTTATCACCCCCTGTTCCTGTTCAATCAGTTTGGAGATATGGAGCGTGCCTTGCTGAGAGTGAATTTTCTTGGTAATTCGAGTTGATTTATGTAAGAATGAAGACGTTATTAGGAGAGTTTGTGTTTTTTAACCGTGTAAATGGGAAATCAGCTTAATTTTATGGAAGCTGGCCAGTATAATGGGAAGAATGAGACCTGAAGAAAACGCTGAACCTCTTCAGACGGTCGGGGGTGCGGGGACTCCGTTTGTCTCGAAGGCGGCGGGCACCATAACGAGGAGCCTGGTAACGCATGTAGGCTCGATCGTCGCTTCTTGCGGTGCCCACGCAGTTCTTGTCTATGCCGATGCACTTAAGGAAGATGGACTCTCTTTGCTTGAGGGATTCCGTTGCAAGGTCTTCGTCGTCACCAAGACGCCACGGCAGGAGAAACAACAGGAGGAGAAAGGAACACGCTT
>CAZTDF010000043.1:26181-26961 GCA_964612465.1 uncultured Pirellulales bacterium | reverse complement strand
TCAGGGCAGGCTCTGAGCAACGTCGAATGGAGCCAATCATATTTAGCCCCCAGATTTATCTGGGGGTTGAAAACCCAATTTGAAAAAACAAAGCCAATTTGCGGTAGGGTGAAATTGGCGCAAACTCTTTTCTGAAAGGAAATTATGGCAATATACCGGCCTGCGGGCTCGAAAAAAACAAAGCCAATTCAAGCTTGTCCCTTCGGCAAGCTCAGGGCAGGCTCTGAGCGCAGTCGAATGGAGCCAATTGCGGGGGCAAGGATTCATAAATCAGAAAGAACGACCGAAAAATTGGGATTAGGACCTCAGAATTTGTCCTAAATCATCCATTTCCTTCTGTGCTGCTTGCTTCTTATGCTTGTGTTTTCCTCTTAAGGACTCTATTTTGGCCGTGGCTTTGTCCTGCAATGCTCCCGGCTGACGGCCTTTGTCGAGCATCTCCTCCAATGTGATTGTGCCGGTATCATAAAGCCGCCAGAGATGCTCGTCGAGGAGTTGCATGCCGAGCTTCTTACCGGTTTGAATGCTGGAATCGATTCGGTAGGTTTTGTTCTCGCGGATAAGGTTGGCGATAGCGGGGGTTACGACCATAAACTCGTAAGCGGCGACTCTACCTTTGGTGTTGGCTAAAGGACAGAGGGCCTGACTGAGCACGGCGATCAAATTGCTGCTTAACTGGATGCGAATCTGCTCCTGCTGGTTCACTGGAAACACGTCAATCAGTCTGGTAATTGTTCCTGCGGCGCTTGTGGTATGGACTGTGCTGAAGACAAGGTGGCC
>CAZTDF010000043.1:18917-26171 GCA_964612465.1 uncultured Pirellulales bacterium | reverse complement strand
GTTTCAGCGGCTCTAACGGCCGCCTCGATTGTTTCAAGGTCTCGCAATTCACCGACGAGAATGACATCCGGGTCCATTCTTAAAACACGTCTTAATGCCTCGCCAAAACTTGGAACATCGACGCCAACGGACCGCTGGTTTATAATTGATTTCTTGTGGTTATGATAGTATTCTATCGGCTCTTCAATGGTTATTATGTGGCGGTCAAAATTTTCGTTAATATAGTTTATCATAGTAGCCAGGGTGGTTGTTTTGCCGCTTCCGGTCGGGCCTGTAACCAGGAACATGCCTCGCGGCCGGCGGCACAAAGCCTGGCAAATTTTCGGTAAGCCTATTTCCTCAAAGGTCAGAATCTTCGATGGAATAAGACGCAGAACCAGCGCAAGATTGCCCTTTTGGCGAAATACCGAAACACGAAATCTGCCCTGGTCGCCAAATGCAAAACCAAAGTCGGTACCGCCTTCTTCCTGAAGCTCCTGCTGGTTCCGGTCGGGTGTAATGCTTCTCATCAAAGCTGCAGTATCATCCGGCTCGAGAACTTTGGTTTCCAGAGATCTTAGCGAGCCGTCTATTCTTAACACCGGCGGCCGGTTGGTAGTAAGATGTATATCTGAAGCACCCTGCGAAACACAGGCCTGAAGTAACCTGTCCATATTTACCGTTGCCATAAAAAAATCCTCAATAACTACTTTTGGTTTAATCTACTGCCGCACCTTCTGTCTGGGTAATTCTCACCACTTCAGCAGGTGTCGTTATTCCATTGAATATTTTGAGCCTTCCGTCCTCCATGAGCGTTTTCATACCGCTGGCTTTCGCAGCCTTTCTCAATTCGGTAGTAGGTGCTTTTGAGAAGGCCAACTCTCTGATTTCGTTGTTCATTTCAAACATCTCAAATATTGCGATTCGGCCTTTATAGCCGGTGTTCTGGCACTGACTGCATCCAGCTCCCTTTTGAGGCGGACGTTTTTTCATCTCCTCCGGCGTAATACCAAGCGCTTGCATATGATCCATGTTCGGATTTTCATCGATCGTTTTGCATTTTTTGCAAATGACTCTCACAAGTCTCTGCGCCATAATTGCCTGTATTGAGCTTGCCACGAGGAACGGCTTAACACCCATATCTATCAAACGTGTAATTGCGCTCGGGGCATCATTGGTATGCAGCGTGCTGAAAACAAGGTGTCCCGTAAGTGCCGCCTGAATAGCGATATCCGCCACGACGCCGTCTCGAATTTCGCCGACCAGTATGATATTGGGGGCTTGCCTGAGCATTGCTCTGAGAATCTTATCAAACGTCAGTTCGATCTCGTCCCTGACCTGGCACTGATTCATCCCGGCAAAGTTGTACTCCACCGGGTCTTCAGCGGTAATGATTTTCTTATCCGGCTTATTAAGCTCCTGCAGCGCCGCATACAACGTTGTGGTTTTTCCGCTACCGGTCGGACCGGTAACCAGAAAGATACCGTTCGGCCTCTTGATTATACGCTGGAACTGCTCGTAGTTTTCCTGCTCGAATCCCAATGATTCGATACCGATATTGACCGCGTCCGGCCGCAAAATTCGAAGCACCACGCTCGGGCCGTGAACGCCCGGCAGAGACGACACACGAAAATCGATATCTTGGCCTCCGATCTCACGCTTGATACGGCCATCCTGCGGCAGCCTTTTTTCGGCAATGTCCATACCGGACAGAATCTTGAAACGGGTAACCAGCGGTGCCTGCATGTTCTTGGGAATATTGTCCCGTTCCAGACAAACACCATCGACACGATACCTTACGCGAACCCTATCGTCCATTGGCTCAATGTGGATGTCACTGGCCCGCATATAGTAAGCGTTATCAATGATAAGGTTCACCAACCTGATAATCGGAGCATCATCATCGGGGTCGGCGCCTTGAGCACGGAGTGTTTCCGCCTGCAACTCGTGACCGGCTTCGGCAAGCTCGGCGGCGGTTGCATCAATACTATGCCTCAGTCTGTCGTCATCTTCGTTTACCACTTCGGTTAAGGAATCTTCTAAGTAGGAACGAATCTTCGTAGGGCTTGCAAGATAGCACTCGGGATCGCTGTTGAGGCGAAAACGAATAGCGTCCATCATCTCCAGATCCGTCGGGTCGCTGATAATCAATTTCAACCTGCCGTTGCTCATATCCATGGGGATGATATTGTGCTTCTTGATGAGTTCTTCCGGAAGAGCATTCGCAGCATCGGGCGAGATAGGAGCCTTGTCCGGATCAATGTATTCCAAGCCAAATTGCTTGGCGATCGCTTTAGCAAGATTTTCTTCATCAATCAGGCCTTTATCGAGCAGTATCTCGCCGAGCCGTTTGTGATTGCTCTTTGAAGCTTTAATAGCCTCGATAAGAGCTTCTTTTTTCACCAGCCCGGCTTTGTAAAGTATTTCACCCAAATGCCTGCGTTTTTTTGCCATATGCTCCTCAAAATACTGCGTGCCCCAGTTACAGCTATTATAACATTTCCAAAGCAATGAGTCAAATGTTCAATTTTAAACGGAGTATATTCAGTACAGTCTGTGCTGCTCGAAGTCGTATGAACTGCCTGCCATGATAGAAAAGACAGCGTCTTGTATCACATCCATTTTCAGAATCCACACCTATATATACAAGCCCAACGGGCTTTTGTTCGCTACCACCTGCCGGGCCGGCTATACCGGTTATGCCAACTGCATAATCTGTACCGGCTTTCTTCCTGGCACCAATAGCCATAGCCTGGGCGACCTGCTCGCTGACGGCCCCGTACTCCTGAATCAAATCGTCAGGTACGCCGAGTTCGCTGACCTTTGCCTGGTCGCTGTAAGTAATCCAACCAAAAGTAAAGTATTTACTCGATCCGGGGATATCTGTCAAGAGCTTCGCTAACAAACCGCCCGTGCAGGATTCCGCTACGGCGATAGTTTTTCCCTGCCGGGTGAGTTTTTCGCCCACAACTTCAGCCAGAGACTTCTCTGCCACACCGTAAATAAGCTCTCCGAGCATGTTTTGCAGCAATTTTTCGTCCTTTTCGGCCATCTGCTCGGCCTTTTCTTTATCTACTGCCGTGGCAATTATGTGCAGAGTAATGATGCCGGATGAAACTGTGCAGTTAATCAAAGGATTCCTGCCGCGCTGCATCATTGTACCAAGCAGCTCGGCGATTGTCGATTCTCCTGCTCCGAAGCATTTTAATTTCTTTACCACCACGGCCTGCTCGCCGGTGAACCGCTCCAGCTCAGGCAGTACCGATTCTTCGAACATCCGCTTCATCTCCGGGGGCACTCCCGGCAGGGCAAAAATCAATTTGCCCCCCGATTCCCCTGCACCGCACCTGGTACAGGGTTCGGCCATAATCCCCGGTGCTGTACCAATATTCGCCAGAGCTTTCGCCCCTGCTGGAATATACGCCTGAATCTTATTTGTATCCGCCATTTGGCGGCCACGGGCGGCGAAAAATTTTTGTATCTTCTCCAATAGCTCGTTCTGCAGTTGCAGTTCGGCGCCGAGGAACTTCGCCATCGCCTGCCTGGTCAAATCGTCATCGGTAGGCCCCAATCCCCCGGTTACCAAAACCACATCGGCATCGGCGCTGGCCAAACTCAATCCACGCACGATCCGCTCGATTTCATCGCCGACGGCATAAGAGCTGACAACCGGTACGCCGAGCGTAAGCAGCTCGGCGCTCAAGTACGCAGCGTTAGTATCAACCGTCTGCCCGGAAAGAATCTCATTACCAACACTGACTATACTTGCCCTCTTCATAAGCGCAGGATTCTAACCTTCGACGCATCCGCAGGCAAGACAAATCCAGGATAGGCTTTAAGCTTATTTAGAAAAGCTACCCAACAATCAATTGACTTTTCCCTCACGTTCAGATATACTTAATCGGTTTGTTAGTGTGCTAAGATGCTTCAAGTGAGCAACTTCAAACGAATTTGTTGAAGGAGGATTAAAATGAGCAGATTACTGTTGGTTTTTGTATTGAGTATACTCTGCATCGACAGCACGACTGAAGCGGCTAAATGGATTACCTTCGATCTGCCACCGGATTGTGTTATTAATGGTATTGACGGACAGTACGTTGTCGGAGTTCGCTACCTCCTGGTTAGAGCTGGAACCGCCTATGAGCGCAATGAGGAACACGGTTTCGTCTACGACGGTGAAAACTATGAAGAGTTTTATGTACCTGGATGTTGGCATACTGCAGCAGAAGATATAGACGGTGAAAAGATTGTGGGAACTTGTTGTGATGATTTTGGTGACCATGGCTTCGTATACGAAAACGGGCACTTTACCATCTTGAATTTCTCTAGCGAGACTGGTACACAAATATTTGGGATCGACAACGGTGGTCGCATGGTAGGTCAATGTTCGGCTGGTGACTTTGTTTATGACAACGGAAACTTGACAATCTTGTCACCTCCTTCAGATTCTCAGATCGTGGCTTATGATATTGACGGTACAAAAATAGTTGGTGAATATCATGACAGTAAAGGCATTCATGGATTTCTTTATGAGGAAGGACATTGGACAATCCTGGATGTCCCTGATGCAACTCGCACATGGGTACGTGGAATAGACAATGGTAAAATCGTGGGCTGGTATGAGTCAGAATATGATACGGAAACTGGTGCTCGTCATAGTTTTATATATGATGGTACCGATTGGCAGACAATTGATAAACCCGGAGCTAGTTGGACGCAAGCAACTGGAATTGATGGCAACAGGATAGCTGGCCAATATTGGGTGGATATAGGTAACACATTATCTCTTGCACATTTCATACGAGAACCTGGCCCAGATACGTACGGAGTATTCGTGGGCATCAACGCTAAGACGAAAGACAAATCAGGTAATGATGTATTTTTTAGAGGGGGTGACGCAGCAAAGAACCTTATGAACACAATAGCAAGGACCGTAGGTTGGGCAGCCAAGCCCATTTTACTTGCTGATTCCGCTATTATCGCGACCCGATTAGAAGATGCAATAGTCGATTGCCTGGACAAAGGGATGGATGCTGGGGACAGACTTATTCTATATGTTGCCTGCCACGGAGGCTCCGTTCAACCGCCGGCAGATCAACGATACTTAGACGAACCAACTTTTAGCCCAGGCGATGAATACTTAGGCCTGGGCAGCACCGACAGGGCATACCAACTTACTGATGACGACCTCACCTCGATATTTAGCGGTTTGGATGATATCAACAAGTGGATTTTCTTAGATTCCTGTCATTCTGGCGGCTTTTGGAACGATATGCAAGTCACAAGCAATGATTACGGTGATTTAGAAAAATTGTCGAATATCGGCCTGTTAGCCGCCTCAACAGAGGGAGGCAGAACTCATTTCTCTAACGGATTGCCGGACTTCGGCAGAGGACTCAAAGATGCTTTTGAAGTTACGGCGGCTCAATCTCGAATTGCCCCTGTCACCTTAGAAGAACTCAGGGATTATGTGGATAGCTACGTTGTACAATATTATGTGGATGCTAACCTTGTTTGTAGAGAGCAGGCTTTTGGAGATCCGGTCATATTCACGCCCGACCTTTTTAATCCTGTGTGTTACTCATCTCCAGATTTCACCGACAGTTTTGGTGGTTCTGCCGAGGCTGAGCCCAATACTACTGATGGATCAACGCCCACGATCTCTAGTGTAGTAGTATGCGTCGGCAGTAATTGCTTCTACCTAACGGTTGATCCCAACGCACTTCCGGATTCTAACACATTTATTGGCAACACGACCGTGAGTGTCGAACTGAATTTCAGAGCCAAGTTCACACCGCAGGTCGAACTCATTGTGCCTGTCAATGGGACATGGAGCGCATGGCTGGACCCGGAGATTGTCGGCCCGGGTGCTGTAACTTTCACCCTTTACGTCAAGGGTGAAAATCTGGATCTTACGCCGATTCCAGACGGTAATAACGATGTACAAGTAGCAGAAGTAATACTGTTTTTTTCTCCTGCTTCATGAGATTGGGATAGATGATACATTTGTTGTTGTTCATCGTAGTCATTAGACTACATGCCTAATACGTCAACTATCGTTAAAAACTTTCAGTCAAAATGCTTTTATGGCTTTTAATAGGGACGTTTACCAATTTCGCACCATTCCACTTTTTTCATATCCTTCTTTGTTACTTTGGTTGTCTCTTTTCCTACGACGACCTACCCACAGAAGACACAAGCCTATTTACATATATAGAAATAGATTTACGTACCGCATTTACTTTAATTTGATATAGAGACACCATAATTATTTTACCCGCGTGTGCATTTTTTTTGCACACCATATCCGGCTCAACCATGTTTCTTCAGTCATCTCAGCACCTAATCAATAGAAAAGAACTGCATACCCATCCTATAATCACGCCGCAAGCCTATCCGTCCGTGTGGGATCGCTTACTTACTCCTCCGTGAATACTATTATTCAAACATTTCTGTGCGGGCTTTGTCAATTATGTTGACTACGTATGTTTCTTGATATTCATCATTGGCTATGGAAGCAAAAAAAGGAAAAGACGTTGTCTTTAGGGATGAAAATGTATAGAATCACGAATATGGAAAAGGTCTAAATAAAGTATATTGAAAGAAGGCCGGCTGTTAAGAATTAACCGACAGTTATTGAAGGGAATTCAATGACACTCACTTCAGATAAAATCGGAGAAATAGAGCTGCTGATAGACAGACTGAACAAGTGGCAAAACGGTGATATGCCTCGAACTATCAAGGACTATAGCCGATACAGTCAACTTATTCGGTTTGTCGAACCACAGGCTAACATTGTGTTAATGGGCTTATCCGCCGTAATGCCGGAAACAGTACGGCTGGTTCACGTTAAACTCCAGGAGCTTCTAAGGAAAGCATCGCAGGTTGATAGCCTAAAACAAGAAGACACCAATGCGGCTCGCCTTGAGGATTCCAACCTTCTGAAACTCGCAGGAGACTTTGTTCTGATGCTGGAGCCTATTGCAAAAAAAGCAGAACGCCAAACACCGATTCCGGATGATGCAGAACAAGATCTGGATGACACAGAACAAAACCTGAATGATATCGAGCAAGACATAATTGAGGTTTTGCGGGATAAGACGCTGACCGGCGCGAAACTTGCAAAGGATGCCGGTCATCCTTACGATTTCAAGTTCAAAAGCAGCCTTTCAGGACTCCGGAAGCGGGGTATTCTCGGCAACAAATCACCGGGCTATTTTCTGGAGTCCGAGTATGAATTCCTTCTGAATAAATCAGACTAAGGTCAGGGCCGAT
>CAZTDF010000043.1:1899-18817 GCA_964612465.1 uncultured Pirellulales bacterium | reverse complement strand
TTTTAGCTCACAGCCCTATTAACACGTGAATCTTAGGTTTTTCTACCCGTATAGCACGGGCTTATTATGCATATTTACGCAACTTGACTCCGGCCACACTCAAGCCGAGCATACCAAGCAGAACGGCACCGGGGATGGGTACCATGACGGATTCAACCATCACGACCATATCGGTGTAGTCCCCATCAGTATACCGAGCAGCGAGATCTTCCCAAGCCAGAATGTGATAGGCGGGCCCCACTATAGCATCGAGCCACGGGAATGGCAAATCAATTTTGTCGCCCTGGCCCTTATAGGCGAACATGTGATCCATCCTGTCATTGTTCAGACCCGTGTCACTGTACCAGAATCCACCACCATCGTCGAGTCCATTGCCGTAGCCGACCGTCGCATCCAAATAGTAGCCAAACCACGTGCCGCTGAACTGCGCCTCTGGAGTGGCATCATAAGCGTCCAACCAGATACGCCCATCGGCTGCCACGAGCACTGTATGAGTGCTACCTGCTATACCAGCTCCATCGAATAACTCAAGGGTATTACTCGGATCAGCCGGGTCATAGATGCCAAACCTGTTGTTAGTCGCAAAACCTGCCATCTCGACAATCATTGTAGCAACCGATCCGACAGCGGTGTTGTGCCAGTAAGAGTCGACGGAATCGTTGTACGCATCCATGTCCACATCTATACTGCTCACACCCGGAACCGGCTCCAGGGTTCTACTATCCAACACGCCTTGCAGGGGTCCATCTCCAGCCGTGCCGAAAGTCACCATATCCGCCATGGCGGGTACGACGCCCAAAAATAGGCTAAAACAAAATACTAATAGTAGTCTTCTTTTCATCATTTCCTCTCATTCCTATTTCAAAATTAATATTTGCCTGCTACGGGAAGGCTATTCGTACACTCTGTTTACACAATTTCACATCAGATCCATGTTTGCACTAAAAAAACAAGTAATCTGGTTGTGGCTTAAGAGGTAAATAAGGCATGCTTAGTCACCCTCATCCTCACACCATTATATTATCATATTGAGTAAATAATGTCAACTAAAATCCTGTCTTTATTTAACTGCTCAGGAGTAAAAAAACGTATTTACCACAATAAACAATCTGCCCCGAGGGGCATTTTCTGCTGTTTTAGACAGAATATGTACGTTCACCTAATTTTGAACCCTTCCGCTATCTCATATCCTTCTTTGTTGCTTTAGTTTTTCGGGATATTAACGCACTATGAGTGATTGAATCCTGGCCGGGGCCTAAAAGAAAAGACTTGACTTATTAGCTGTTTATTCTTAAAATACTAATGGAACGTAAGAATTATAAGTTTTATTAGATTGGAGGAGTTTAGAAATGTCATCGCCGGGATTACGATCGAACAGTATAAGCCAGATTCAGGAAATTTTGTCGCGGTTTTGGTTTAAGTATTCGAGGACGTATGATATCGACAAGGCACATCTTGAGGCCATCAAGGAGGTCAGCCGGAGCTGGAATATCGGTGAGCAAACGATTCGCGACCTCAACTGGCGCAGATTGGGTTTCGACAGCATTCAGGAGTTTCGCAATCTGTTGGAAAAGTGGGTAAAGGGAGACCCGAATCCATTGACAGATGCTCTGATACGGCACACAAGCTCTCAATATCACCAGGAGATAAGCAAGTTCTTCAATCAAGAGAAATTTGCAGAAATTAAAAAATCCCCCGGCCGCAGCATGCCCCGAGACAAGTTTGACGCCAGAGGAGCGGTGACTATGGGTGAGACGTTCAGTTTTCAACTTCAGCCAAACACAGCTAAGAAACTCAAGGTCCTGGCGCTGGTGGCAGAAATATCACCGGCGGACTGGCTGGTAAACGTGCTGCCCGAAGTGGTCGAAAAGCAATATGCGACGTGGCTTGCGAAGCAGAGTTAACAGACAAAGACTAAGCCACAATTTGTTCGGAAAGTCCGGCCATCACGTTCAGCGGAAAGACTATACGGGGATGCTTAGCTATTCTGCGTAATACCATTTTCTTCATATATGCTTCTTTTTTACCTTAGTTGTCCCTGGACAAACTACCGGCAAAAGCTCCTGGTCAAACCGTCGTTAAGGTCTCGGCAAACTTCTCATCTCTTCATCCGTTGGCGGGTATTCTTTGAACGTGGACCACATGCCGGGATTGCCCGAATCCCAGGCATCTTTAATGAAAACCTTCTCTTTTTTCATATACGCGACGTGCCCGTCATAGAAGGCCAGGTTGACTCCCTCACTGTGACGATAAAGCGTTGGGCCGTCGGTGCCGACATTTTTATAAGGCATGATAGTATCCTGGCCGAGAACGTCCCATCCATCTTCGTAATTTGCCCCCCACCACCAAAGCCACCAGTCATTGCTCTCGGTGAAAATCAGTTCATTCGCCGGACCGGGAACGGTCGTGTTTTTGTGCCCGGCGTATTCGATGCCGTACCAGTCTGAAAAGTACCAGTCCGTCAGATTATAGCCATAGCTGAGCCAGTTATTGTACTGAGTGTCTTCTATTCGCTTTATCGAAATCTTATCGGCTGGGCATAGATACTCCCGAGGCGCGTTCCATCTCTCGTCCTCGTTCGCAACAGCATTCTTGGGTTTATAACCGATTAATTCTCTAAACTGCACGTTGGCAGGCCAATAGCGACCATCATCCTCACCCAGGGTTCTGTCCATGATCGGAACATACCAGCCGTCTGCTTCGTCCGAATAGAGGACATTGGCCAGTCCCATTGTTTTTAAGTGGCTGCTGCAGACAATGCGTTTGCCGTGATCCTTCGCACTCCTGAGAGCCGGCATCAGAATCGCCATCAGTATCGCTATAATGGCGATGACAACAAGAAGCTCTATAAGCGTAAAAGCTTTTTTAAATCGCATGGCAACCTCCTTCGGAGCAGATTGTCACCGGCGCAGTATTTATCGTATACTTGTGCATTTTCGTACTCAGTTACACTGCCGAATCTCTTATATAATATACTACCAAATCCATAGAGATAATTCAAGGCTCTCGGCTGTTTTTCCAAGCGATTTTTATGGAGAATTGGCAGCAGCAAGCAATTTCGTACCGTGAAGTCATTCCGTTAGTAAATGGCCCGCCTTTAACCGGCATTTATTCAAGGATACCCAACTGCACGCCGGGAACTTTTCCTTGTGGATAGCATCTCATTTTGACGGCCGGGCTGTCGGCCGGCACGCGAAAATCCAACGCTGAGAAATCATTAACCGTGAACTCCGCCGACTTGCTTCCCTGTTCAAGCCCAAGCTCCTCTCGAACCTGCTCCAGACGCTGGTATCTCTTGTTCTTCTTCCAGGTGACCCCCCAGTTAAACAACTCGGCGCCGGGGCCGGCGAAATAGAGATTATCTCTGAGAGTAAGTGCGAGCTTTTCCAGCGACAATTCGTCAGCGTCGTCGTTGCTGCCTTGAGCGGGCCAGTGGCGATTGTCCGGGATATCGAACCAGCCCCAGGTCTGCGCATCGCGATTGAGGGCGATGACATTGTTGCGAATGATATGGTCGTGATTCCATACCGGCTCGCTCGTTCTGTCGTCGATTCGTGGCGTCGAGCGCTTCTGCTCGCGGAAGTTGAAGCCTTCCTTATTGCCAAGAAGCAGATTTCGCTCGATGAGGCAGCCCGGCGAGCTAGAGATGCTAATGCCCGCACTGGCACCCCATGCGCCGGGCGTACCGGCCAGGCCGTTGCCCACGATGACATTGTCATGGGCGTGCAGGCCGTAGGAGATTTCGTAAAAGATGCCGGCGTCTTCGTTGAAAGCGATCAGGCAATTGCGAACGGTGCAGTCTTCGTTGCCAATATCGAACCATATACCGTTTCCACGGTTCTCGATGAAGGTACTGTTTTCGAGCACCACGCCGCGGGCCAGACAAATCTTGTTGCCTCCCGCCTCCCAGCTCCGATTGAATCCTTTGATATTGTTATTTCGCACCGTGCATCCGGTCATTCGGAGCCTGTGTGCCCGATTAGCCCCGAAACCAAGCTGACCGTTGTGCTGGAACATGCAGCGGCGGACCGTGATATCTTCACCTCTGAATGAGGCACCGCCAGCATTGGTATATTCGAAGATACAATCCTCGACGGTCAGATGATTGCCTGAGAATTCGACCGCCCCTCGCTGCGCGCGATTTGCGGCGTATCGAAAGCGAATGCCTTTGACAGTGACATAATCGCCCTTGACGGTCAGAATGCGATCACGAACGGAAGCTTCAACAATCGCCTTTTTGCTGATTTCCTGATTATTGTAATTCCATACGTATAGGCGTTTGCCGTCCAGGTCGACGTAGAAAGTGCCTCGCGCGAGCTTGTCACGTTCGAGGACCTGCCGCAGCACGTAACCGTTGATGAAGACCTGTTCGCACCGGCCGATCAGGCGATGGTAGTCGTCGTCTGGGTGCGTGTTGTGCCGGTTCCATGTAATGAATTTGTGCGGCCAGGGCGTGCTGTAAATATGGCCATCGCCCTTCACCTCGGCCCATTCGCTGATGCGGTCGGCGCCGGTCATAATCACGCCGGCCCCAGCGGCAGTTTGAAACGTAATCGGATTGCCCGGCTTACCGCTCTTTTCGATTTCGACAGCCTCGCGGTAGATGCCGCTATGAATAATCACAGTATCGCCCGGCCCGGCGAGCGCCGCGGCCCGGCTGATTGTTCGAACCTGCTGCTGCTCGATGCCGGCCAGCGTTTCTCCCGAGACATGCCACGTTTTGCCATCCGAAGCAGTACAAAAAGACAATCCCGTCAATAAAACAAGCACAATACCTATCCATGCAAAGCGTCTCTTCTTCATATAGCCCTTCTTTGTTATCTTAGACCGCAGTATCGTATTGTTGCCTATATAAACCGAAGGCACGAGCTTCATACCCGTGCCTTCCCATTCTGTTATCATATTATTGACTTACAGGTCCTTCGGCATCACGAAAGGCTCGCGGTACGAGCATGTAATGTACTTGTTGGCCTTCTGGGCGCCGGCTCCGACAAAGCGTTCAGTCTTGCGGTCGTAGGTAAGGGCCGGGCCGAGGACAAATTTATCTTTAGCCGGGTCGATTCCGTTGCCGTCCAACTGCACAAGCATATCGTTTAGCGTATTCAGGGCGTCTTCGTGCTTTTTGACGTTCTCGCGGACCTCGTCAACGGAAGCCTCAGCCCCGGCCCGCCAGGCGACGTTGGCCTGGTGACATACAGCGGTGCCGAAATGCCCGACTTCGATCTCCGCCGCCAGGTCCTGCCTTCGGCCGCTCCGTACGCAATCGATGAAATTCTGAGCGTGATTTTCTCCGGCGTCGCCCTTGTATTGTTTGATGCGCTTGCCGTCATTGTCGTAAGCCCAGCCGCCGCCGCGCGAAATGCGAATCGAGCCGTTCTCGCACTGGATCCAGTTTCCGCCGCGAGAGGACAGGTAAACCGCCCCGCTCTTGCCGCCCTTTCGTTTGGGGTCGGGCAGATTGCGAATATCGACAACTACCGGCAGGCCGTCATAATCGAAGAGCGCGAAGTGCATGTTGGGCGTCTGGCCGTTGTCGTCCCAGGCGAAGCGATTGCCCGCGGCGACGACCTTGGTCGGCACATCATCCCAGCCCAGCATGTGACGGAAATCATCAATGTAGTGAATCCCCCAGTTGGCCATCTCGCCATCGCCCCAGTTCCACTGCCAGTGCCAGTCGTAATGGAACTGCTTGCGCATTACCGGCGTCATCGGGGCGGGCCCGGCCCAGAGATTGTAATCGATGTTCTCGGGAACGGGCTGAGGCGTCGTTACTTTTCCAATCGTGGCTCTGGACCCGAGCTTGGAACAATGCACCCACTGGACTTTGCCGTACTTGCCCGCCTGGATATCGGCAGCGGCTTCGATTACCGACGGGCACGAGCGATGCTGCGTGCCGGCCTGGACGATACGATTGTATTTTCTCGCAGCATTGACCATCTTGCGGCCTTCCGCGATCGAGTGGCTAACCGGTTTCTCCACGTACACATGCTTTCCCGCCTGGCAGGCATAGACTGTCATCAGTGAATGCCAGTGATTCGGCGCTGCGATTACCAAAGCGTCGATGTCCTTGCGATCCAGCAGCTCCCTGATATCGGCATAGCCCGTTACGGAAGAACCATAATCATTTTTGAACTTCTTAACCCAGTCTCCCAGAATCTTGCTGTCGGGATCACATAGGGCGACAACATTCACGCCTTTCAAACCCTGGAAATGCTTAATGTGGGCACCGCCCCGACTGCGAATACCAGCTACTGCGATTCGGACTTCATTGTTGGCCCCGCGGGCACTTGCCAAAATGCCGGGGTACGAAGATAAGGCCAGACAGGATCCCGCCGTGGCCGAGACACTACGTTTCAAAAAATTTCGACGACTTATTCTATTCATAATCTGATCCTTTACTCAAATGTAATGCTCAATCAACAGGTTCATGCGTAGCGGACTTCCGCCTGTCGCTGCGAGCAAAAATCCCGAACGCCCAAGCTCGCTATCTTAACAAATATATCGGCAAAGTCGACTCTTTTTTTCGTATTGTGTATAGAGGGGATTTGTTCGCCGCTTGGCATTTATTACCCGGCAGCAAGTTATGAGAAAAGTGGATATAAAACAAGCCCCTGCCTTTGCACTCAAGAGAGAACTCCGAGAGCAGGCAGGGGCTTAAAAGCGTGTTACCATGTCGTTCTTGCTTACAGCGTTCTTCGCCTGCGAAGCCAGCCGACGAAACCTACACCAATGCTTCCTAACAAAATAGCACCGGGTGCGGGAATAGGACGAAAGCCCAAATTATCAATGTCGGCGCCGGCTCCGTCGCCAATGGAGTTGAAGTAAATCTTGCCGATCGGCCCGATACCTGTTAAATTCGTCACATTAGCTCCGGTAGTCGTGTTCGTTAAGCTGGCAATGAGACTACCGCCCGGGTTGTAAACGTTAATTAATCCAGTTCCAATAACATCCCAATAGCCCGAATCGAATTGGACTTCGAGTACTGGTGTTGTGAACTGCATCCAGAAGTCTCCCTGGTATGAGTAGTAATCCGGCTCGCCGGTGGGACGAAGAACCGGGGTTGTTGGCATTGCCCCATCCTCACTGATCTGCGGCAGCCTGCCTGTCACGTCCCCGGGAAGGAACACAACACCCAGACCTGCATATTGATTACTAATCACTGTGCCAAGAGGAAACTCATCGAAAGTAATTAATGTTGTAGGCGCGGCGCTTGCCAGTCCGGCAACACCAATAATTATCGCACAAATCATTAAAAGTTTTTTCATCATATTTCTCCTCACTCGTATAGTTGTCTCCATACAAACAATCTGTTTTGACAAGAGTCAGGTCAATGTTCAATCTGAAGGATCTTGCGCACTGATCCTCCATGTTTTAAATTAGGTAAAGTTGCCAGTAAGGCAAGATTGGACGGACCACTTACATATGTGGCTAAGAAATATGCGGGCGAAAAATGAATGTTCCGCCTAACACCACTACTCCGTTTCCTGCCGTATTACCTAATTTCCAACTCATGTCCCATACCTGATCACGCATCAGGTTTTGCCCAGGAACTATGGATACGTAATACGCCGTGAAGCTGAATTTGCAAATACAAGTCAGCCTCATTTACTCTATCTATACCATATTCCCTATCCTTACGTCAAGAAAAATCATCAAAAATATAATAAATCTTTCGTCTCTCTTCCCAATTAGGCTTAAAATGAGGATCTTAGGGAATTTTAGGTCATTTTATACAGATTTTCGAAAACAATCATGATATTCCCTGTTATTTTTAGGCTGGAAACTGGACGTATCATTATTGTCCGGACTTGACCATGGCGAAACCGAACACCCCTCCGGCAATGCTTCCCTGGTGGCCGGCAAAGCGGACGATAACTGAAGTTTTACCCTTTGTAAGTTCGGCCGGAACGTCATAGATCACATCAAAGAACTCGCCGGGCCGGTTATTGTTAAGTTTCTGTGTAGCGACTCGGCTGCCATCTACGAGGATATCAAATGTGCGTCCGCCGTCACTGCCCCAGTAGGTGCACCATAGTATCACGGGTTTATCGGGCAGAATCTTCACGCGGTACTCAAACCAGCCCGCGGGTGCGGCGTCCCTCCAGTTCCGGCCGTTCAGATCGCCTGAGCGAGTTGTAAGACCTTTCATATCGTGCGACCGCTCGGAGTCCGAGACGCCGATGTCGACCGAGTCAATCTTACGCTTGTTGAGAGCGGCTTTTCGTGCTGCTTCCAGGGCCTTTGCCTGCTCCCTGGCTTTACGCTCAATCTCGAACTGTCTAAAGCCAGCCTCATCCATAAACCGCCAGTAGATAGCATATTTCTGGTTCCACAGGCGATGATATGGCACGAGCGTCACGTCGTTGGGGCGGCCGACACCAGTTGTGCGGAACGTCAGCGGCCGGCCTTCCACCGGCTTGATCCATGAGGCCGGATTGCGGCCAGCCGTGACCATCACCGGCGCCTCGGCAAGGTGCTCTTCGGGAAATTTGAACCAGTTATCCACAGTGTAAATCATCTCCCGCGGGACATCAACCTGGCCCAGCCGGCCAGCCAGTACCATCGGCCCGTACATTACCGCTGCAAGATTCGCATCGTCCGGCATTGGGCACAGCCACAAACTCATGGGCATAGTCATTTCGATCCGGTCGCCATCGTTCCAGGTACGCCCGATCGACAGAAACGAGGCGGGCTGAGCCGTGACCTGCTGCCGCTCGCCGTTGATCTTAAGCTTAATGCCACTACCGGCCCAGTACGGCACACGAAGACGCAGGTCGAATCTTCTCGGCCGGGATGCCTTGACTGTGAGTGTGGTAGTCTCGCCCTCGGGAAAGTCGGTCTCCTGACGAATGGTGAGACCCTTCTCCTTCCAGTCCAGTTCGCTGGCGATGAACAGATTGACCCAAAGCGTATCACGGTTATGAAAGTAGATAGAATCGCCGTACTTTGCGTGGTTCTCCATGCCGGTTCCGGTGCAGCACCAAAACGAATCCCGCGGCGTGTTGAAGTATTTCCAGCAGCCGGAGGCCATTGTAACGAAGTATGTCATCATCCCCGTCTGCGGGTCCTGGGTCGCCAGAATCGAGTTGATAAGGTTCCGCTCATAGTAATCGAAATACTCGACGCGGGGCTGCCAGGCGAACAGGTGACGCGTCAGCTTGAGCATATTGTATGTGCAGCAGCTTTCCTGCGTTTTGCCTCCGAGCTGGTCGGCAAGTTTATACGGGAGGCTTTTCCAATGCTCGTCCACAGAGGTGCCGCCGGTGCAGTAAGTCCGCCCGTGAACGACGCAATTCCAGAAAAACTCGGCGATATGCCGGTCGGCAGGCTCGCCGGTCAGCTCATACTGCCGGGCCGTGCCGATAATGTTCGGAATGAACGAGTTGACATGCTGGCCGGTCAGCTCATCCCGATGCAGAATCAACGGATTGTTGTACGCATCGGAATTGAACCGCCCTGCCAATGCAATCCATTGTTTGCCGCCGGTGAGGCCATAAAGGTTTGCGAGCGTCTCATTCATGCCGCCCTGCTCGGTGCGGTTGAGCATCTCCTGCATTGCGCTGCGGTCCAGCGGGTCAAGACGCCCTTTAGCCCACGATGCCATGCCTTCGGATACTTCCAAAGCCTGATTGTTGCCGCAGTAGACAGACATATCAATCAGGCCGGCGAAGATCTTGTGCAGCGTATACCACGGAGCCCACACAGGCTTCAGGGCGATTACCCGGTCGATTTGTTCCTCCGGATAGGCGCTGAGATAACCCGTGCCCATCGCCTTCTGACATTTGGCTAATTCAACAACGATTGCATCGGCTTTGGCTTTTAGTTTCTCATCAGAAGTCCCGGCATACATCAGGGCGCAGGCTGAAAGGTAATGGCCCATCGTATGTCCGCGCAACTCAGTCTTCTCCCAGCCGCCCATAGGCTCGCGGGGTGACTCCAATCCCGCGGTCTTGCGGAAATACCACAGCAACCGATCCGATTCCAGCTCGTGCAGGTATTTCTGCGTTCGGAGCATCGCATCCCGGAACGGCCCGTCCAGCAGACGCACGTCACGCAGATCGAACGGCATGGCCCGCAGTTCGACCGTTTCTCGTCCGCTCGGCCATATGGCTGCATGGACAAACACACAACAGAAACTTGATAAAAGGACTGCCGAAGCAAGCCATATTTTGCATCGCCTGAACATGGTCGTTTCCTCCACTAAAATACATTAATCAGCGGTTTTATATCGGATAACAATAAAAGCAAAATCTGCCCGACTGGTGCAGCACACATTAAAATTTTGTTTCAATCGGGGCTTAAGCTCTGCTCTTGCCGCCTGAGACGTTAATGACGGTGCCGTGGATGTAGCTGGCTCGGTCGGAAGCTAAGAAACATACGGTGTTGGCCACCTCGCTGAGCTTGCCGCTTCTCCCCAACGGGATGGAGACCTGCTCATATTTTTTGCGGAACTCTTCGATGGTGATTCCTCGCGTGTAGGCGACGGCACGTTCGTATTCGTCGGATCGCAGTGCGGTTGCTTCGACAATCCCCGGAGCAATGCCGACAACGCGGATGTTGTGCCTGCCGAGTTCTTTCGCCCACGAGCGAGTCAGAGAATAGATCGCCGCTTTAGTAGCTGCATAAACACTTTGGCCTTCCGAACCTTCCAGGCCGGATTCGGAAGTCATATTTACAACAACGCCCCCCCTGCCCGATTTAATCATCACTCGCGTGACGGCCTGGGCACATAAATAGTATCCTTTCTGGTTTATTGAGACCATATTGTCCCAAATCTGCTCGGTCAGCTCCTCTTTTCCCGTCGGGTCCACGAGCAGCCGTGGTATCAGAATCCCAGCATTATTTACGAGTATGTCAATATTATCGAAAGCATCGAGGACCGCAGCAACCATAGCATCAATACTCGCCTTGTCAGTCACATCTGTTTTTGCAGCGATATGCTCACCGCCGAACTGTTCTTTCAAATCAGCTGTGAGTTTCCCGGCACCTTGCTCGTCTATATCGGCAACGACGACCTTTGCCCCAACTTCGGCTAAACCCCGGCAAACAGCCCTGCCGATACCGCAGGCCCCTCCGGTAACGATTGCGACTTTTCCTTCCAAATCAAGCCAGCTCATTGAAGTTCAATCTCCAAAACAATTCTGATGCGAGCATAAATTTACATACTAATCATGGCTTTGATAACGCCATCTTGATAGCCGGCGACCAAATCGAAGGCCTTTTGCGTTTCTTCAAGCGGGAAATGGTGCGTCACCATAAAGTCTATGTCGACCTTGCCCGAAGCAATCAATTCAACGGACTTCTGCGTGAATTCATTTTGCCTTCTTATGTTAACAATTGTGATTTCTTTCCTTCGCATCTTATCGACGGCTAAAGAGACCCTGTCAAAGCGCGGGATACCGGTCAGAACCAATGTACCGCCGGGCCTGAGCATATCCATGCACTGATCGACCGTTTCCTGCTGGCCAGCACATTCGAATGCGAAATCCAGCCCATCAGGCTGCTGCTCGAGTATTTCATTAACAATATCCTGCTTGTCCGGATTTCCGACCCATGTTGCGCCGGCTTTTTTCGCCGCGTCAACGCGCTCCGGAATTTTTTCAGTCATATAGCAAGTATTTACATCTTTTGCCTTTGCACTGACGAAGGTGCATAAACCGATAGGACCGGCACCGAGGATCGCGATGTTCGCATTTTTCGGCACCTTTGCCCGCTCGACCGAATAGGCGGCAATCGACAACGGTTCACATAAGACGGCTTGTTCGCAGGTAAGAGCTCCGTTTGTCGGATAGCAGCATTCCTGCGACATAACAATATACTCGCAGAGACAGCCGCCGCCCTGACCGGGCGTGCCGAGAAAACGCAGGTTATAACATGTATTCTCCCTGCCTATGCTGCATTGATAACAATTGTGGCAGTAAACTGCAGGATCAACAACTACAGCGTCGCCGACTTTAACGCTGGTCACCGATTTACCGACAGCCGCGACCGTCGCAGCACATTCGTGCCCCACAATGAAAGGATATTCGACAATTTGGGAACCGATTTTGCCGGTCTCGTAATAGTGCACATCGGATCCGCATACACCCACCATCTCAATTTTCAGAAGAACATCCGTGTCTTTTTCTATCTTCGGCTCAGGCACGTCCCTGAGTTCCATTTGCCTCAAACCCGTCAATACAACAGCCTTCATAAAGTTTCTCCGGAAAAATTTCACGCCAGCGTCACAGATTCGTAAGGCACAATGCACATCGCGCAACGCCGGAATATCGTGCCCTTATACCAAAATTCCGCATTACACGCCACCATTACTTGGCGGGAATCAGTTTTATCTCGTAGAGTTTCGGATAAAACTTGCCGGTCACGAACAATCTGTGGCCGGCCGGGTCGTACGCAATCCCGTTAAAAACATCGACCGGCTCGCTATGGTCCTCCGGAGCCAGGATGCCTTCGGCGTCAATCCAGCCGATTACTTCGCCCGTCTCCGGTTCAATTTTGACGATACGTTCGGTCGGCCAGACATTGGCATAGATTTGGCCATCGATATACTCAAGCTCGTTAAGCCCCCATACAGGGGAATCCTGATCGAGGACCATGATTTTGTTAATTTGCACAAAAGTTTCAGGATCCAGGAAATACAGCATCGGCGTGCCGTCGCTCATGATCAGATTCTTGCCGTCATGTGTAAGGCCCCAGCCTTCGGTCTGGTAATTGAACTCCTGTAGCAGTTCGAAAGTTTCTTTGTTGTAAACAAAACCGACACGTGACAGATACGTCAACTGGATGATACGGTCACCATAAATGGTAATCCCTTCGCCGAAGAACTCATCCGGCAATTTATGCGTTTGCAGGACTTTGCCGGTCTCCAATTCGACTTTGCGAAGTTGCGAACGGCCATTAAGTCCCGTCCCTTCGTATAAAAAGCCGTCTTCGAAAACCAGACCCTGCGTAAAGGCCTTCGGATCGTGATCGAAGGTATTGACGAGTTTGTAAGTCCAGGCCGCGGGAGTATCGGGCTTTCTGGAAAACAGGAAGAACAAAACAATCCCCGCTGCCAACAGCACTATTAATCCCGGAATGAGTAGCTTTAAGGATCGTTTCACGAACACTTCCTTAAAAATTTGTAGAGGCAGGCCCGCGCGCCTGCCCAGGGCTAAACATTAAACCTGAAGTTGATAATGTCGCCGTCCTGAACGACGTACTCTTTGCCTTCGAGCCGGATCTTGCCGGCAGCCTTTAGAGCTTTTTCATCACCAAACTCATGCAGCGCGTCATAGCTGAACGTTTCGGCCCGGATGAAACCCCGCTTAATATCGGTGTGGACCTTTCCCGCCGCATCGAGTGCCACTGTGCCTTTCTTTATAGGCCAGGCACGCAGCTCATCGGAGCCAATAGTCAGAAAGCTGATCAAACCCAGCGCCGAATAGCAGCTTTGGACGAACTTGCTCGCCGCGGATTCGGCGATTCCCAGATCCGCCATGAACTCGGCCCTGCTTTCGGCATCCAATTGTGAAAGCTCATGCTCCAGCTTGGCGCAAATTGTTATTACGGGAACAAAATCGCCAAGCCTATCGGTAAAATCGAACTTCTTGCCCAACTGGTCCTCGCTGGCATTAATTGCAACTACGATCGGCCTGAGCGTCAAAAAGCCGAGAGACTTAATCATTTCGCGTTCGGTCTGAGTTTCAACTGCCGAGCTGATCGGTTTTTCCGATTCGATTGCTTCGGCCAGTTTCTTTTGTAAAGCCAGCTCCGCCTTGTCGTGAGCCTGTGATTTGGTCGGCTTGTGGACCTGCTTTTCGAGTTTGTCGATGCGCGTGGTCACAAGCTCCAAATCGGCAAGCAGTAATTCCGTCTGCAATTCGGCCAAATCTCTCGCCGGATCGACCGCGTTTCGATAAGGCGGCACGGTCGGATCATCAAACGCCCGAACGACCAGAACGAGCAGTTCAACTGTTCTTATCTGATTAATTATTCGCCGGGCGGCAGCCCTGCCATGATCATCGGTAAAGTTAAAGCCCGGCAGATCCAAGCAGTCGATTGTGGCGTGAGTGGTTTTCTTTGGCTTAGAGTATTCGGCCAGCCATTCGAACCTTTCGTCCGGAACGGGTACAATAGCCTCTTCTATCGATGCCGAACCAGCCGCGGGGATTGCCTTGCCGGTCAGACTCGCTAAAATCGTGCTCTTGCCCGACTGAAGCAGGCCAATCAGTGCTACTTTCATTTTACTGCGCTCTCTTGTTTATACACACTATTTCCATAACAGTCATACGCAACGACAGCGGGAAAATCAACTACCCGAAGCTTCCTGACCGCTTCGGTCCCCAGGTCTTCGTAGGCGATAACTTCCGAAGCAACAATGTGCTTGCTCAGCAGCGCCCCTGCGCCGCCGAGAGTCGCAAGATGGACCGCGTTATATTTTTTCAGGACCTCTCGGATATTCTCGCCCCGATATCCCTTTCCGATCATTGCCTTAAGACCGTTGGCAATCAGCGTCGGGCTAAATGGGTCCATTCGTGACGAAGTAGTCGGCCCGGCGGCACCGATGACCCTGCCCGGAGCGGCAGGTGTCGGTCCGACGAAATAAATAATCGACCCGGCAAGCTCGAACGGCAGCTCCCGCCCCGCTTCTATCGCCTGGCATAACCTCTGATGAGCCATATCCCGGGCGGTATAGACAACGCCGCTGACAAGGACCTCATCGCCCGCTTTTAACGACCGCACATCCGCATCCGCCAAAGGGGCCTGCAATTTCCTTATTTCGCTCATATCTTCCTACGAACTATGAACACTCAACTACGAACTACGTGAGTTTACAATATACCACCGATTTTACGAGTTGAAAAGACTCAAAAATCCGTTCGACTCAAACCGGCCGATTTTGAGGGAGACCTGGGCCGCGTGGGCAAGGGTTTGGTATGCAAAATCTCGAATAAATGATTGACACACTACCCCGGATCGGAGTGTAATTGATGAGCCCACAGCGGTGTGCTGTTGCCGTAATGTAGCACGCTAAGGGCTTCTCAGCAGGAATCGAATTGGAGGTTACTTTGAAAAAGCCGAATCTATCAATGGCCTTGATGATATTGTGTATGACTCTGATTAACGCAGGCTGGGTTTTCGCACAGGATTGGCCCGGCTGGCGCGGTGACGGCCGGGGCATCTCACCCGGGAAGAACCTGCCCCTGAAATGGAGCGAGGACGAGGGCGTCAGGTGGAAAACGCCCATCCCCGGCGCCGGCCACTCCTCCCCCATCGTCTGGGGTAACCGCGTTTTCGTAACCACTGCCGTCGCCGAAGACCCCAACGTCGAAACGTTTAAAGGCGGCGTGTATATAGGAGGCAACCGTGCAAAGCCCGACGAGTCGGGATATGCCTATCGCGTGATCTGCCTCGATGCTGATGGGGGAAAGGTCCTTTGGTCGAAGGCCGTCGTGAGACAAAAACCGAAGACACGCCGCCACACGAAGAACACCTATGCCTCTGAAACACCTGTGACAGACGGCAAACACATCTTCGCCTCGTTCGGTTCAGCGGGCCTGTATTGCGTCGATTTCGAGGGCAATGTTGTCTGGCAGCGCGAGCTCGGACTTATGCGCCGAAAAAGCGGCTGGGGCACAGGCGCCTCGCCAATTCTGTTCAGGAACACGGTCATTTTCAACTGTGACAGCGACGACGACTCTTACATCGCTGCGTTCAACAAAGCCACCGGCGATTCGGTCTGGCGTACCGAGCGGAATGAAGGCTCATCATGGGGGACACCCTTTTTATTCGAGGCCGGCGGCCGTACAACCATCGTCACCAACGCCACACGTCACATGCGGGGCTACGATGCCGCCACAGGCAAGCTCCTGTGGGAGTGCGCGGGCGGCTCGATGGTATCGGTTCCCTCACCTGTTGCCGCCCGGGGGCTGGTGTTTCTCTCGTCCGGGCACAACATAGGCTTCCTTAAGCCCCAGCCGATCATCGCCGTCCGCCCGGAAGCATCGGGTGACATCACGCCGGCCAGAGGTCAATCCCAGAGTGACGGCATCGCCTGGTCGCATCGCTCGGGCGGTCCGTACGTGACCTCACCGATCGCCATCGGCGAATATCTCTACGTGCCGCTGGACAAGGGATCCCTGACCTGCTACGAGGCCATGACGGGCAAGGTCGTGTACGAGAAGCAAAAGCTCGGCACCCGCAATACGATCACGGCCTCACCGATAGCCGGTGACGGCAAGATCTACGTGCAAACCGAGGGCGGCGAGTGTTACGTCGTCAAGCCGGGCCCGGTGTTCGAGATACTCGCTGTCAACAAGCTCGACGAGGTATTCTGCGCTTCACCGGCCGTATCGGCGGGCAAGATCTTTCTTCGCGGCCGCAAGCACCTGTACTGCATTGGCAAGTAATATATGCACCGGCCCCCAGGCTTTAATTCGATGTAGCCATTTTGTGCATGTGTATTTCCGTAGCAGGGCATCATATAGAAAAAGCCGCCATTAGTGGTTTTTACTGCGATTTCACGGTTTTCACGATTCATTTCTTTTTTAAAATTAATATTGCCGCCGGTGGTTGTGTGGTATAATTCTACCATGGCGAAATATCCGATATTTCTGGAACTGGATTCTCGACGTACGGTTGTGATCGGCGGCGGAGCCGTGGCCGTGCGAAAGGTCCAGGCCCTGCTGAACACCGGGGCACGGGTGGTCGTGGTCGCCGAACGCATCGACGACATGATGACGGCCCTGTGCCGGGGCACGGACGCCGAGCTTATAAAGTCCAAATATTCCAAGAACTATCTTGCCGGGGCGCTGCTGGCCATCGCGGCAACGAACAATAACGATCTCAACAAACAGATATACAAAGATTGCCAGGAACTGGAGGTCCTTTGCAACGTCGTCGATGTGCCGGAGCTTTGCGACTTTTTCGTGCCGGC
>CAZTDF010000043.1:0-1799 GCA_964612465.1 uncultured Pirellulales bacterium | reverse complement strand
CTTCGCCGACGAGTTGATCGATAATCTGCAATCCGCCCGGCAATAAAAGTGCCCCCCATGTCATGTCGCTATTGTCCTTCCTTTTTCATAAAATCCAACGGTGAGAAGTCGGCCAATTCGACGTCCCGGCCGCTCTGTGCCGCTGCCCACGGTTCGAGGTAGATAAGAACACAAGCAACGTTGATTCCGTCAGGCATTCCCGGCCAGGGATTGTGCACGCCTCCTATGGCGGCCGGGACAGGATCGTCTCCAATCTGCATACGCAGGCCCGCCCGATAGCGAGGTTCTTCATAGCAGCAGAAGGAAACCGGCGTGTTCGGAACAATCTCATTCGATAAACGCCGAAGCAGTTCTTCAAGGTTCCGCAGCTCCAGCGGTTCGGTCCGTTTCAATAACAGTGACATCGCATCGCTCAAACGTCCACCCTGCTTCATTTGCGACAACATCCCCCCTCTCGTGTCTTTGTTCTGTATGATTTCAAATGAAGTGCGCAGCGAGCCATCTTCATCCTCAATCAGCCATGCACGTATTGAATATATGTACGATCCCGGAGCATTGGTATTGAATCCGGGCGGCCGCATCCATGAGAAAGCATCTGCCTTGCCTTCGAACATGTGCCGTGCCATTTCGTTGATGTTAACTTCAGAGAAGTCGATCTGCCATTGTTGAAATTCCGGCAGTGCCGCTCGAATCGCATTTGCGGCCGCCCCCACCGGATGATTCGGATCCTGCGCCCTTTCGGAAGCGGAGTAAATGCGTCCGAGCCCATCCCGCAGCTTGCGCTCTCTCTCAGGCTCCATAGGTAATTTTTTCAGCTTTTTAGCCCAGTGTTTCTGCATGACCTTTCGCAGCAAATCGTTGGGTGCAGGGCGCAGACTCAAGGCCCGACGCATGGCCTGGAAAAATGCTTCGGAGTTGATACCCTCATTCGAAGCATCTGTTAGCTGCTGGAGAATTTGCTGGCGTTTGGTATTCATCGGCTTTGCTCCTTTGAGGATTTGCTCGGCAGCATCCCGAAGCCGCTTACGGCCGTCATGCAAACGACGCTTGAGCGTGCCTTCCGGAATATCCAAAAAGTGTACCGCTTCTTTAAGGCTGTAACCTTCGAAATAGAACAAAACCACCGCCTCACGCAAAGTCTCGGAAAGATGCCCCACCGCTTCATGAATCAGGGCGGCAAGTTCCTGCCGCTCCAGATCGGCGCCCGGCGGCAAGGCCCCGGCATCGGGCAGTGTTTGAAGCTCGGCTCCGTTTGCCTTCGATATTTTCGTCTTGTGACGGCGTGCCGTACGAACCACGATTGTGCGCAGCCAGGGACCGAATCGTTGCGTATCTCTAAGGTCCGGCAGGCTCTCAATAGCAGCATAAAATGCTTCAGACGCCGCATCCTCAGCCAGTGCAAAATCCCCCGTAACGCCATAAGCCGCCGCCCGGGCCGCTCGCCAATAAAGGCGAAAGAGTTCGGCAATGGCCGACGGCTCGCCCCGCTTTGCTCGCTGCACCAAATCTTGTTCTGTGTTCTGCTCCATATCAATATTATGTGTCCTACGAGCCGTTCAAGGTTCGCATTTTATCCAAAAGTATTATACAAGTATTCAGCGTTCTACCCCTTTAGGCATAAATTGGCTTTGATTGGCTTTGTTTTATATGCCCACAAGGCATCAAATTCTTCATAATCCCTCTTCATTTAAGACTTTACGCCAATCTACCAATTTTAAAATTGGGTTTGTTTTTTCAAAACGGTTTTTCAACCCCCAGATAAATCTGGGGGCTAAATAATATTGGCTTTGTTTGGCTTT
>CAZTDF010000042.1:0-27317 GCA_964612465.1 uncultured Pirellulales bacterium | reverse complement strand
GGAGGAGATATAAAATCTGTGTTAAGCATAATAAAGAAAATGATAGATTATGCCAAAGATTATCTGGAGGAAGCCAAGAAATCTGCGGAGGAAAGTGCTGGTACCGTAGAAACAGAATGACACAGATCTCCTGACCCAAAATAATCGAGACTTAATCTGCGGTTTATGAAAATGATTATTGATTATCCACAGCACGCGATACGCAATACTAACGACACAATACGCACAGAAAACGCCGTATCACGGAGATTTTTTGAAAATTAGCCCGACATTTTGTGTGGTGGTTCGTATAATAGATAACAAATTAGTATATAGTCGATGGTTGATAGTATTTAGTAGATGGTAAATTGAGAATTATGAAAGTAAAAAGGCAAAATCTTTTATAAACCAGGAATCTATGTTAATCGGTGTAAATCTGTATCTAACAGAACCCTATTTGAAAAAACAAAGCCAATGTCAAGATGGGTAAAATATCGTTAATTCAGTGATATTAAAGATTTATGGAGATTTTGATGATTTTGAGCAGTTTTGGGCGGCAAAAAACAAACCCAATTCAAAGCCAGTCTCAGTTAGCCCCCAGCACTGCTGGGGGTTGAAAAAACAAAGCCAATTTGCAGGTGGGCAAAAATGGCGCAAAGTCTTACATGAAAGGATATTATGAAGAATTTCATGCTTTGGGTCGGCAAAAAAACAAAGCCAAAACAAAGCCAATCCGTGTTAGCCCCCAGACCTGCGCTGGGGGTTGAAAAAACAAAGCCAATTTACCGGAGGGGCAAATTGGCGCAAAGTCTTATATGAAAGGTGATTATGAAGAATTTCATGCTTTGGGTCGGCGAAAAAACAAACCCAATTCAAAGCCAATTTCCGTCAAGAAATGCCCAAAATGCTCTATCTACCTGCTTGCGATGGAGTTATTTGAGCTTTATCAGTGCTACCCAGTCTTTGCCCGTTTCGTTGGGCGGCTGGCCGATGGCGGCTGGGCCGGGGCCGGTTATTTCGGTTTTGGTGCCGGTTTGAAGCTCCCCGCCGGTACGCGGGTTGTACCATTGTACGGTGAAAGTTGCGGAATTGTTGCCCAGATCCAGACTTGTCGTGCCGCCTTTGGGCAGATATACGGCGTAAATTTGGCCGGGCCTGGCGAAGCAGTAATCGTCATTAGCGATGGTCATCTCATCGTGGTGGGCCATTTTAGTGAAAGGCAGGTGCTCATGGAAAAACTCTAAGGCGTATCGGGTCAGGTCCCAGAGGTGGTCCCGGCTGCGCCAGTCTTCACAATTAAGATCGTTGTGAGCGAATTTGTAGCCGAAGTACCATTCGACGCCGGCACCGCCCGCCATCAGATTGCCCCACAGGTGTTTGTGCCGGACTTCATCGTGCCAGTAGTCGTCGGCGTCGGGTTTGACGCCGGTGTGGGCTGGACCGATCTCGTCCAGACTGACGAACCACTGCCGGCCAGCCGCGACGGAACTGTCGAGCCACTTTGTCGTCTGGTTATGCGTATCGTTGGTTTGTAGCGATGGGCCGTCAAAATATTCGTATCCTAACAGCGGCTTGTAAACTTCGTCATACTTGCCAGGGAACGTATGGCAGACGACCGGATGGTCGTAGGGATCGAGCTCTTTGATATATTTACAGAATGCTTTGCGCTGGTCGGTTGTGTTGGTGTTTTCCTCGCCGAGGTTCCAGGTCAGGGCCAGGTGATGGCCGAAGCGGGCGATGAGTTCGCGGTAGTAGAGTTTTCGCTCGGGGCCGAGATCGCCGCCGTCGAGTCCCTGGTCGTTTTCTGTCTCCTGTGTAATGATATGGAGCATCAGGCCGAGCTTGTCCATGTGCGAGAAAACGATCTCCCACTGGTCGAGCTTGCTGCAGTCGAAGCGAAATTTTTCTTTGGGATTCGTCCAGGGCCATACGTCCTTGCCGTCGCCGCCGTCGATGTTGTATGGGATGAAATAGACGCTGTTCATACCCTTGGACGCCAGGTAGTTCAGCGCGCCGGTCATGCCTTTGCCTTTGCCGTTCTTCCAGGTCGGATCGCCCGGCCGCCAGTCTTTCACGTGCGGGGCGTAGCGGTGGATGAATTCGTCGCCTGCGGCTTCGCCATCGCGTTTCAGCTCGCCGGCGTCAAACGTATCATCGAAGTCGGCGTAGCCGAGAAAGTTCTCGGGACTGTCGGCGCCGCCTTTGATGAAATATTCGCCTGTTTCAGCGAATTGAAGATAGCGCTTGCCGATGTATTTCAGCAATCCTTTGGCACGGTGGTCCCGGCCGGTCTTGTCACTCGGAGCGATTTCAAGTGTCCCCGTGACGCCATCGAACGACGCTGGCGAGCCGGCTTTAGGATCACTTGTCAGGGCAATGTTCGGCCCGGTACGAAAAGATGCAGCGTATGACCATGAGCCGGTTTCATCCGGCACAAAGTGAACGCGCCATTTGTTGCCAGCTTTGGAACCGGTCTGTGCCGCATTGCCGTCGGCAGCGTAATAGCCGCCGGCAACGTATCGTTTTTGGCCCTTGGCGAAAGTCACGGTCAGGCGATAATCCCGGAACGGATTTGGCTGGGCGTTTTCGCCGGTTTCCGGGCCGGCAAAGGTAAGCGTGACATCGTGCCATTTCTTCAATTCGCCCGAAACTTTGGCCGCTCCGAAGACGCAGATTTGGCCTGCAAGTACAGAACATATCGCAATGATTATAATCGATCGATACCGTTTCATCTTTCTGCTCCTGATAAATGAGTGGTTATGTTGCAGTATGTTATACGTCGGCTACGAATATTTGCAACAGATTTTTTGAGCCAGGGGATCGGCAGCACGCTATACGCAAACCCGCGCATAAAAAAAGGCCGAGACAAAATGCCTGGCCTTTTATGGTACTCTATTGATAAACTGGTCAAGCTGTTTTCTTAGATTCCACCGTCAACAACATATCGTTTTGCCGGATTGTCGTTTCGCACAGCCAGATTCATTTTCTTAATAGAGCCGTTTTTGAACTTGATTTCATACGGTACAAACCAGCCTGAGTATTGACCCGACTTGAAAGGTTCACCGATGCTGATAATCTCTATGCCGCCAAGATAATCCTTGATTCGCTGATCGACAGATGAAGCTGACCAGAACTTGAGGAATTCGTCCCAATTTTCATCTGCACAAGCCTGAAAGAAGGCCTGCGCTGTTTCCTTGGGATCCATTTGCTGATATTTTTCATTGTTGGCTAACTCTCTCGGCTGACCATACCAGATAACATCTTCTGGAAGTTCTAAGGTGAATAGTGTCGGATCAATTTCCAGGTTGTATTCGATGTCAGCTATCTGAAGCACCATTACATCCTCTCCGTCGGTGTGGACATAAACTTCAAGAGTCTCCAGCAATTTGCTTTCTGCGTCGAAAGTGTAAATTCTCAGGTTGTCGGAAGCGTCGATTGACTTGTTCTTCAGCCAGTCATAGGTAAAGTCACCCTGGGCCAGGGCCTCTACGCTGACAAGCAGTTTGTCTTTTCCATCGAGTCCTGTTGAATGGGTAAGCAGCAGTTCCGAGCCTTGCTCCTGGGCGAGCTTGATTTCGCTGTCGAGAACTTTGTTCACATCCAGCAGCGGTTTCAGCCATCCAACAAATCCAGTATTGATTCCGCCTTCGGCGGCATGGTTCGGGCGGATCAGCAATAGCGAGGATTCGCCGTCCATAACAACAGCCCGTCCCGGCTTTTCGATTCGCCATTTTCCCTGAGGTGTGCCGTCGAATTCTTTCCACATTTCATTCGGCACAAAATCGTAATCGAGTCCGATCATTTCGAAGTTGTCATGGGGAATTGTGCGAATTTCTGCTTTAATATAAACCGAGTGCAGGTTTGATACGGCCTTTTTTGCCTGGGCGAGCACTTCCTGGGCGGAAGCTGTGGGTGTCGATTTATTCATAAAGGTTGTTGCAAGAACAATTGCGATAATTATCACCGCTGCCGCTGCTAATTTTGTAATTGAACTTTTCATGATTGTTCTCCCTATTCTCGGCTTTGTTACAGCCGTTGTTTTCTTTGATTTTTCTTGCGCATTCAGAACGTCATCCAGCATTCGGTCATGTAATTCGGAACTGGCGGCAAAACTCAATTTCTTTTTAATTGCTTCTTCCACATTATCTTTGGATCTCATTTTTCCACCTCACCGTTCAAAACTAACTGCAGTTTATTCAAACCGTACCTGTACCGGCCCTGAATCGTGTTGACCGAGACATCGTGCAGCTTCGCGATTTGGCTGAATGTCATTTCGCCTTTTAAGCGCAGAGCAATCACTTCTCGCTGCTCGTTCGGAAGCTGTGCTATCGCGCGATTCAGTCGCTGCGATTCTTCGCTGGATATAATCGCGTGATCCGGCCCGTTGAAGTTCGCGCTTATGGATTCCGCTGCATCCAGTTGCATCGGGCCTCGCTGGTTCGCCCGGATTCGGTCGCGGGCACGATTCATCACACAGGTTGTCAAATAGCTTTTCAAATTTCCGCCGAGCTTAAAATCCTTCGCGGATCCTGCAAAGGAAACGAAGACATCGTGCACAACATCTTCGGCTCGGCCGGCGTCATTCAAGAGAGCCATGGCTAACGTCAGCAGATGGTTCAGATACTTCTCGTAGATACGCCGCAGGGCATCTTTGCTGCCGCGTTTGAATTTCCATTTGAGCAGTTCGTCTTCTATCATCTACCGGTTCTCTTATTTGGCCTTAAGAACGATCGTTCATCTCTAATAACACGATTACGCTGGTACTTTTAGTATAAACAAAACAAAAATATTTTCTGTTTTGAGATTATACGCTTAAAGTTAACAGAAGCGCATAAAGAAACCGAGCCATATAAGCCCGGCCTATGGGGATTTTCTGCATATTTTCTTAATCTGATGTGGATTGTTTTGTGAAGGCATTAGGATCAAAGAACGTATCATCCATTTTTTCCGAATAGTTAAAAAAGAAATCACCATATTCACCATTTCTGGGATCTCTGAATTGCATTTGTACGGGAAGTTTGCTTTCGCGAAGTGCCCAGATTGTCAGATGCTCCGGTGTAGTTTCCGATTTTGCTTTAAAAACAATTATTTCTTTTGATGCTACAGTATCAGCGGTTGCTACAGGAGTAATCCCACTGACGTTGGGAGGAAGGCTTTTTATGAGTGTATCGAGTGAAAACTGTCCTTCAGTACCCAGTGTATCTAAAAATATTTTTGCCAGGCTGGTGTTGGAATCGAATATTATCCATTTAACAATAGGGTCGTTGGATTTCACAGCAAAATTGCGGGCAGAGGCAGTCATTTGAGAGCTTTTCAAATCAGAATAGATTGTAACATTTCCATCATAAGCTCTGACACGTGAGTCTTCTGATTTCCATATCTGGATTTTTT
This sequence comes from uncultured Pirellulales bacterium, assembly GCA_964612465.1. Classification (GTDB taxonomy): domain Bacteria; phylum Planctomycetota; class Phycisphaerae; order Sedimentisphaerales; family Anaerobacaceae; genus JAFGPJ01. The sequence goes on along the minus strand of CAZTDF010000042.1, from coordinate 21,947 downwards.
TTGCTTCTTGTGAACTATCATCTCCGATGTAAATTGTTAAGTTGAAAAAAGGTACTGACTCAAAATGCTCTGCAATTTCCGCCCAGACAACACTTGTGCCTGAGCCGCCAAAGTGATTTATGCCGATCAGCACAGCGATGATTACCGCCGCCGCTGGGGCGAGTTTTGTCATAGGACTTTTCATGATGAATCTCCTGATATTCGGCAGAATGACTGCCGGTTGTTGTTTAATTGATTTCTTCTGTGCAACAAGTGATTCGCTAAGAACTGCTTGATCCATTTGGACATTGATATCAATATCCAAATCCAGATTCTTAACGAGTTTTTCTATATTCTCTGTCGATCTCACTTTTCCACCTCACCATTTAAGATTGACCGCAGTTTATCAAGTCCATATCGATATCGACCTTTGACGGTATTGACTGACACACCCTGCGATTGAGCGATTTGTCTGAACTTCATGCCGGCCCGAAGGTGCAGGATTACAGCCTCTCGCTGCTCGTATGGAAGCCGTGCCATTATAGCGCTCCATCGTCTCAATTCTTCGCTCTGTATCATCCACTGCTCGGGATTCTTTGACTGCGAGACAACAGATTCTGCTTCATCAAGCCCATCGGTTTGCCGGTGCTGGTTTGCCCGGTTCTTGTTTCGGGCACGATTCGTAACACAGGTCAGCAGGAAGCTTTTAAGGTTGCCGCTGAGCTTGAACGTCTCGGCCGATTGTGCGAATGTGACAAAGACATCGTGCACTATATCTTCGGCATCGCAGGCATTATTCGAAAGAATCGCTGCCAATCTCAGCAGGTCTTTTCTGTACTTTTCATAGATACGACAAAGAGCTTCACCGCTGCCGCACTTGAACTTCCATATCAGCACTTTATCTTCGAGCATCAGTCAGTTACTTTCCCAAGCTTAGGATGAACACTACTTATAACACAACTGGGCGGGAGTTTTGGGTATAAAAAATGACGATTTTTTTTCAATTTTTATTTCTATCGGACAAACAATTTTGTTCGTGTGAAAAAGCGCATAAAAAAGGCCGAACCAATCAGGCCCGGCCCTTGTGTCTGGATTGTATCCAATCTTGTGTCTATTGAACGTCTTTCGGTGTACCAACTGACCAGATGATTTCGGTTCCGTCGCTGAGTAAGTACTTCTCTCGTTTGAAGGTGAAGACACGGCCCTCCACTGCTTGCTCAGATGAGCCGAGATATTCTCCCGGTCCTGCTTTCCTAAGTTGGCGAAATTCTTCCAATTTTGGCTTGAATTCTTTAAACTGATCCTGGCTATACACTGGCATGCCGTCGCCACCTTCCCGCATTTCTTTTGTTTGTCCGTCTGAGAGCTCATATTTATACACATGCACTTTCCAAGCGATGGTGCCGTCCCTCAGAATTTCTTCGACTTTGAGTAATTCCTTCTTGCCTTGTTCGCTCAGGATCTTCATTTCTCCTTCCAGAGAGAGCGATTGGTAGTCGGCGGGGATTTCAGGCTCGACATCGCCGGCCGACAGTTCCACATTCCACTGGAATTGGTCCAGCGTCGACGTATGTCGGATGCCTCCATCGTCTATAGCCTCGACTTCCACAAGGACGGGGTAGCCGGTCTCCACGGCGATCCACATTCGGCCTGTGACGCCGCCCGGAACCGTCGCTTCGATGCCCTCGCAGAGTACGCCGTTGATTGTCTTTTGGCTCAACTCATGGTGTTCGAGACTTAGGCACAGTTTGAGCAGGCTCCTGGGATCTGTCCAGCGTTCCTTGTCCGCCTGTGCTCTCTGGACCTGCTCATCGCTCATTGCCTCCTTGTTATACTTTTTGGCATCATTGGCCACCCATATCACGGTCTTCGCATCGTAATTCAGGTAGATCGTACGGTATATCTGACCACCTCTATAGTTGTCCGTGCGCGTAATCGCCGCAGAACGCCAGGTGATCTTATAGCCATTGGGCCAGTCGTCATTCGGATCTCGCGAACCGGTCCCTCTTAGCCGCCAGATGACGCCCGGGCTGGCCTCCACATTTCGGGCGACTTCGGCCCAGACCACGCCGGATTTGCTGCCGGTGTCGATGATCGCAAGTATCCCCAGACCAATCACCACGATGATCGCGGCGGCGGCTACTTTTGTGATTGAACTTTTCATGATTTTTCTCCAAATATCTGGCTGAGTTTTAGCCAATTTTGTTTGTTTTAATTCTTGTTGTACTTTCAGGGTATCGTGCAGAATTCGCCGATCCATTTCGGCACTGGTATTGATATCCAGAACGTGTAAATCTCTTATTAGTTTTTCAAACCAATCTATAGGTTTCATTTCTCTACCTCACCATCTAAAAGAGACCTAAGCTTTTCTAATCCATACCGATATCGGCTCTGGATTGTACCGACTGCAATACCCTGTAATTCGGCTATTTGTCTGAACGTTCTTCTGCCTTGCAGGTGCAGTATGACCACTTCTCGCTGCTCATAAGGAATTTTTGCTATTGCCTCTCTCAGGCGGTGTAATTCTTCTGCTGATATTAATGCCTGGCTTGGTATCTTACAGTCTGGTATTGCCATGTCAGTTTTGTTCATTCCAATGGGCGCTCTTTTTCTTGCACGAACTCTGTCACGTGATAGATTAGCAACGCACGTCAACAAGTATCCTTTGAGGCTTCCGGTTAGTTGGAATTCGTCGGCAGATTTTACAAAAGAGACGAAAACATCGTGCACAACATCCTCTGCTGCATTCAGGTCATGCAAAAGAGAATTCGCTAATGAAAATAAATCGCTCTTGTACTTTTCGTAAATACGGCTCAGTGCGTCACTACTGCCATGCTTGAACTTCCATAGAAGAATCTTGTCTTCTATCATCTCAAAAGCCTCGTTACTAATCTCTAAACGATCGATCGCCGTATATACAACGATTAAACCATCTTATTTAATCTAAAGAAAATTATTAATTTCCGCCGTATTTTTTTCAAAGTGCTTAAAAAAAGCCGAGCCAATCAGGCCCGGCCTTCGTGTCTGGGGGATTCAATCTTGAGACTACTGGTCGTCCTTGGGTGTGCCAACTGACCAGATGATTTCGGTTCCGTCGCTGAGGAAGTACTTTTCTCGTTTGAAGGAGAAGACACGGTCCTCCACAACCTCCTCGTACGTGCCAAGGTCCTCTCCCGGTCCTGCTTTCCTAAGTTGGCGCCATTCTTGCCACTTTGCTGTGCCTGCAAGCGCGTGGGCACCTCCGGGAACACCTTCACGCATGTCGATTATTCGGCCGTCTGAGAGTTCATATTTGTACACATGTACTCTCATCTCAAGGGTGCCGTCCGTCATCGTTATTTCAACCTTCAGTAACTCCCTCTTATTCTGTTGGTACAGGAGTTCGATCTCTTCCAGATCCTTTCGGGTTTGCTCCACATCAGTTACTTGGTTATCGTCAAGTGTAACGACGGTCTCCCAATCTTCGCTGTGGAATATGTGAGAGCCTTCATCGTTTTTGCCATAGTAATAGATCTTTGAAATATTCACTCCCACAACAGCTATGGCACCGGCGGCTATCACAACGGCAAGCACCGCAGCTACTTTCCATGCTCTTTTTCTAACAAACATCGTCTTTCTCCTTTCGATTTCTTTGAGAACCTCTCGGCGCAGTTCTCGCCGGTGTTGATGCGATTCATGTTCCGGCAATACTATGCTCTGGAGGTATCTATCTATGTTTTTAATATTCTTACTCATGGTTTCGTTCCTGCAATTCAGGTAATACACCCCATCGCACCAGGATATCCTGTAGTCGGGCCAGCCCGCGGTGCAACTGGGATTTGACTGTGCCTTTTTTTCTACCGGTGATCTCACAAATCTCGGAAATCGCCTTACTCTCGAAATAGCGAAGAATGATCACCGTTCGATACTTCATTCGCAGCTCCAGCAACGCCTTATGCAGCAGGCGATATTCCTCGGCCGCCTCCAGGCTGTCCACGGATGACGGTTCGGCGGCATATTCGTCATCGTCTGGCTGAAGACTGATGGTCTTGATGCGTTTCTGCCTGCGCCAGTGCATCCGGACTTCGTTGGTTGCGATACGATATAACCAGGCCCGGAAGGGAATCTGCCGCCACTTGTATCGTCCGAGATGTCGGAAAACGGCAAGGAATACATTCGACGTTAAATCCTCAGCAACGGTACTGTCAAGAGTACAATGGTAAATATAGCCGAGAATCTCGCTGTAATATTTGTCAAAGAGCCTTCCGGCGGCTTCGGTGTCATGCCGGGCCGCAGAGACCATAATCTAGTCTTCGTCCAAAATTTCGTCATTGGATCCCAATTGGCACTCTAACGCGTCTTCCACCATTCGATTACTCCGGAGTCAGTCTTCACCTATTATAATGCACAGACACTGAAAAGGTTGCATTTTCATAGAGGCTTGCGCGCAAAAAAAAGCCGGGCGTGAAAGCCCGACCTAATAGAATTCGCTGTCCTGGTTATTCATTTGCTGCTTATTGATTTGTGAATGACACCGGATCAAAAAAAGCAGCGTCCTTTTGTTCCGAGTAATCAAAGAAGAAATCGCCATGCTCGTTGTTTCTCGGATCATGAAAGCACATTCGAACGGGCAGTTTGCTATCGCGGAGAGCCCATATTGAAATCCATTCAGGCGTTTCCTTGTGTTTTATTAAAAAAACGACAGTTTCTTTTGATGCTGCGGTATCGGCGGTTTCAACAGAAGTAATGCCGTCTTCGGAAGGGATGCTGTTAATAATAGTATCGAGAGAAAACCGTCCTTCCGAGCACAGATCTTCTAATATCATGCTTACAAATCCCATGGGATTCACAGGCTGCCTGGTAGTTCGGTCGAACGCTACAATGTTTTTTTCCCCATTGGGAAAGTCGGCAAAGATCACCTTGTTCCCTTCATGGGCTCTGACGTGTGAATTTCCGGATTTCCATATCTCTATCTTTTTCGCTTCGGCGGAATTGTCATAACCAAGGTATATTGTCAATCTGAAAAATGGCACCGACTCGAAACGCTCGGCGACGTCCGCCCAGGCAACAGAAGAACCGTTAGTGTTGAACTGATCTATGCCTATCAGCACAGCGATAACTATTACCGCCGCTGCGGCTAATTTTGTGATTGGACTTTTCATAATTGTGTTCCTTATAATCAGCGGGCGTTTCGATACCGTAGAACCGCTTGCCCGCGAGGTTAACATTTTTACGGCTTCCGGGTGCTGCTGTTTCCACTGTTCGAAGTCCGTCCGTGTTTTTTTCGAGCCGATGACGTCACTTAGTGCTTCATCGAGCCATTTGTTATTTTCAGGACGTTCCATAATCGTCTCCCGTAAAACCGTTTCTTTTCAAATACTTTGCTATCTTACGTTTTGCCCGAACCAGCCGGCCGTTCACTGCCTGCGAGGACAGACCCAGAACTTCCGAGATCCGTGCCTGCGAGAAACCGTCGAAGTAACGCAGAACAATCAGCTCTCTTTCTGCTTCTCGAAGGTTCCAGACCGCCCGGCGAATAGTATCCCGGCGATCCTCGCTATCTTTCACGCTCCGGGCGGCGTGTTCGTCGCTCAAAGCAGCCGGCTTGATCTTGTTGGCTCTGAGCATCTGCCTCGAAACATTCCGGCAAATACCCGCCAACCATGCGGCAAATCTCTCTTTACTTTTCAAACTCTCTATATCGCGGCAGGCGATGGCGAAAACTTCCTGGGCGGCATCCTCTGCGAGGTCTCTGTCGGCCAGCATCGAGTAAGCCAATGCAACCATCGGGCTGTGATAACGCTCATAGAGAGCACCGAAGCTTTCCAAATGGCCATTTTGGGCGGCTTGGACTAATTGTGTTTCTGAATTCAAATTCACAACAATTTACCATTCAAAGAATATGCTGATATCCTTGTCTTGAGCGACGTCGAATAGAAGCTTCTGTTATTATAGTGTAATTGCACTGTCGAAATGTGCGCACTAAATTTAGTTTATTAGGAAATTTTTTCTCCTTCTTAAAGATGAATTTTATGATGAGGACTTGCCTGACTTTTACTGGCTGATTTTACCTAAAGATTTATGCCGGATATTTGATTGTACTGTTAGGATGTTTACTTTTTGGCCTGTTCGAGTGCTTTATCCAGATTGACGAAGCCCTCCTGCCATTCGTTCAGACGGGTGACGTTATTTTTTTGGGCTACTTCCTTAAACTGCTCGTATGTCGTTTCAATCGATTCCGGCATCGGCCAATTAGCGCCGGCAGCTTGACATGCTTGGCGCATGTCGTTCCAGCGCATTATAAATGTATACATTGTCGGTAGCTGGGCGACTTGGACATGGAAGCGCAAGTCGGGATTGTCCATAACAGCGTCTTCGGCAGCTTTTAACCGCTCCCAGCCTTTGCTGAGCGTCTTGAAGGACAAGAATTTGGCCGTGTGCGGCGAGAAACACCCTAAGTGATCGCCGCTTGCCTCGACGGCATCGTGCGTGATTTGCAAGTAATCCTTAATATGCGGGCCGGCCGGGCCGTAATAACCGGCGATGAATTCATCGATAAGCTCCTGCCCGTCCAGCGTCGGATTCCACAGCAGCTTGGCAAGGACCCAGGCACGCAGCTCGGCCATCTCGGCGCCGCTGGACGTATACGCACCCTGTTCGAAGAGACCTTTGACGCTGTGGTCTACGAAGAATTTGACGTTTGGCCCAAGCACGCGCAGATTCGGGTGCGGCATGATATAGTGCCGGAAGTTGGTCGTATAATCCCAGATATAAAGCCGGTTGCATATCTTTGACCAGCCGACAATATCGTCGCGGAACTCCTTGTTCCGCTCGTCAGCCAAAGGCTTGCTAAACGAACATTCGATGCTGCACAGTCTCACAATAACATTGGGTCTCGGCTTTGTGATCTTCGGCGGCTTGCGCGTGTACTGATAGGCTAACGTGCTGATCGCAACATTTGGAAATTCGTCTTCGATATCTTCGGCCACGGCATTGACGAACCGCAGCATCAGTCCCGCCGGGCTGCCTTCTTCCTTCTCTATCGCCGCACAGTTGCTGCACTGGCAGTTTCCGTGCCAGTCGTTCTGCGAGACCGAGGCAATCGTCGCAGCCGGATTATTGCGCAGACGCTCCCTGAGATTCTTCACCAGTTCTGCACGCATTTCTTCGTTTGTCAGGCAGAGTTGTGCCCGCTCGTGAATGCGTTTACCGTCGATTTCGCTGAACCATTCGGGGTGGTCTTCGAAATATTTTCTCGGCGGGATTAGCGGGAAGAAAGTGTGCACGAATCCCTCGTATCTATGTTTGCCGCCGCGTTTGTCGTCCAGCCGCTCGCTGTTGCCGTTGCTTTTGTTCCGGACGGCCCAGTCGCCGTTGAAGGCGTCGAACCAGAACGTCTCGCGATATTCCAGCGGCGGTACGTAGCGAACGTTGAGCCGGCCGATTCGGAGCGTCGGCTTGATTGGAATGGTGCTGGCTTTCGACGACCACCACCGGCAGCCGATGTTCTCTTCGAGAAATGTATAGACCGCGTAGAGCGTGCCTCGCGGCCGGCCGCCGGCCAGGATCAAATCGTCACCGACAGTGCGGATGACAATAGCGTCTGAGCCTAATCCTTCGGTGGAGAAATCCGCCGCGGCTGATTTTGCTGCTCCGGGGCCGACGAGCAGCCGGGATTGGCCGCCGGCAGGGGAGGCTTGAATCTCGAATTTGGCGCCGGTAATCTGCCGGAGAAAGCCGGCCAGCTCATTTGCTGCGTGACGCTCTGGTTCGGTAGCATCGGCGGCAAGGACTATGACGGCTTTCGCCTCGCCGTTTTGGGCAATTGTCACTGTGCCGCTTGTTGCTGCTTGCACATATCCGGCAGTAAATGATAGTGCGAAAAGCAATACAGTGGTTATTGTTCTTTGTGATATCATTATACGATCTCCTTAAAAGCGAAAATTAATTATCTTTATTTTTTCGTGCCTGTATGGTGGCGATTTTGCCACCTTCGAAGAGATGGATCGTGCCGTCTCCCATGGTTTGCACGCACGGTTTGATGCCCCTGATCCAAAGCTTAAAGGTGGTTGGATGCTTATTCTCTGCCTCCTCGATAAGAACTGCGTCAGGTCTGCCGTAGTTTTCGAAATGTACTTCATACCATGTTAGATCCGAAGGACAATCGGTGAATGACATGGTTTCTGGAATGTCGTTTATCAAAGCATCCATGTTATCCGGGAGTTGGCCGTTTTTTTCCCTGTATGCTTCTATGCACTGGAATAGGTTCTTCTGCTGCTGTCCGCATTCCTGCAATTCGGCGAAAATCCGGCCGACAGCGGTGTTCATGTCAAATATCTCTCCTTCGGGCGTGCTCGAACCCAGGACGACCAGCGGCGTTTTCCACAACCAGAGCTGCAGTCCACCCCAAATTAATACGAGTATGACTATGCCGGTTATGGTGATTTTATGACTTGTTTTTATAATCATAGCTCATAATATATTCGAATTTCACAGTAACTTATAGATAAATTCTCTAAAGTTATTCACTTCGGTTATAAATAATTACGGTTTTTCCTGAACCGATATAAGGAAGCTCTCCACCGTCTCGACACTGTTAATCTAAGCGGAATGTACGACGAGAAGATTCACGGATCGAAGCGCTCTCCAAGTTCAATAGATGAAGAGCCTGGTCAAGTTCCTCCGGATATTCTAAGTGAGGCGTTTATCTGTTAGGTTGCGTAGCTGTGCAGACCGGAGAAGATTCGGGACAGGTTGACCCAGAGCAGCGTGATGATGATAGTAGCCGTGCCGGCAATCGCCCAGAGGCTGTTAATCCGTGGGTGCTTTTTACCGAACATGTAGCGGAAGTGGAAATATCCGAGGAACACAAGCCACGACGCCAGCGACCAGAGTTCTTTCGGGTCCCAGCCCCAGTAGTCGCTCCATGCGAGTTTGCCCCAGTAGCTGCCGAGGATGAGGCCGAGCGTAAGCAAAGGATAGCCAACGCAGATAATGCGGTACGTCGCCTCTTCGGGCGGCAGGAGGTCTAAGTGTCGAGGGCGTCCCGCCCTCGAATCGCGGGCAAGATGCCCGCGACACGAAACCGTTTTGCCGGCCAGTTGGCAAATCGCCTGGAAGGTGGCCTTTGCCATAAAGATGTATGATAACATATAAACAGCAACGTGCGGCGTAAAGAGCCAGCTCTGCAGGGCAGGGGGGAGCTGCTGCGGCTCGGCGTTGAATATGAAGCCCGCGGGGGAAAGCACGATCGCTCCGATGAGCATGTCGGCGCTGTAACCGCCCACGCGAAGCACTCGCCGGCAAAACAGCGAGACCGGATAAATCATGCCCAGGCATAAAAATACTTCGAAAAGATTCTGCAGCGGAACGTGCCGGACGTGATACCAGCGGTAGCCGAATGCGCAAACGGCAATGGCAAAACCAAGCAGGTATAAGGCATGCCCGGCTTTGGGCCGGCGAAGAACGGTTGTGAAGAACGCCAGTAAATAAGCGGCGATCGTCATGTAAACAAGTAAGCCCTGAATCGTGTATTTAATTTCCATTTATGTTTTAAACCCTGAAAAGATATGCCTTAGCCACATATGCCATATAACGCCGAGGCAGAGCATCCAGTAGCCGGCATAAACGACGTACAGACCTGTATCGGAAACGACCTGTAGAATGGTATACTGCCCGGCCTTGTCGTCGTACGAACTCTGGTAAAAATGGTAGCCGCCGAATCGCAGCGGGTGGTTGACTTCGATGTCCTTCTCTGCGACGACTTTGTCACCTTCGATGATCTGCAGCTCGCTTATATAATCGCTGATGACTCTGTGATAGCGCAGCAGGAATTTGTCCTGGCCGTGGCTGTGCCCGGGGAAAAGTTCGAAGACGTATCGAGTGGATGTTTGGCCGCCCGGTTCGGTAATCTGAACTTCGAGTGCCGGATTCGAGCCGGGCGACGGATCGTCGAAGAAGACACTCTTGCCCTCTTCCATTCCTATCTTGAGGTTCTCGTACTCTTTTACGATTTTTATTGTGCCGGCTTCCTCGCTCAAAGGAAATTCCTTGCCGACTTCGACGGGCACTTTCCACTGCCGGCCCTGGCGTGTTTGGATTCGCAGATATACCGGCTGGTAATATTCGATTCGGAAGTCTTTCAGTTTCAGTGAGAAGGGCAGCTCTTTTTGCTCGCGGGTGTCGTCGAGTACGACGTGGTTGTCACTTGAGCCCTCGTAGATTGCCATTCGGCCCGAGCGGATTTTATCGATTCCGAAGAGCCTGTTCTGAAGGTTGTGTCCGGCACGCGAGCCCCACATCCCGCCGAAGAGAATCAAGACACAGCCGGCATGTATTAGCAATAATCCGGGCACGCGAAGAAGCCGGCGAAAAGCTGCGATCCCGATGATCAGCAGCATTGCCAGCGCCGTCCAGTAAACCACCAATGGAGGCCGATTGAATAATTGCTCCGCCCGCTCAGTGCCGATAAACGCACCATAAATGGACAGGACAATCAACACAATAATCAACAGCAGACCCACCCACATTATAGTGCGTCTATACTTATGCATCTGGTTCCCTTAATATCAATCGATTGACTTTATGAGGTCAATTATGCCCCAAAAGACATTCTTTTCAAGATTATTTCTATACGGCCTTCTGTGCCCGATGGTTCGGTTTCAACACAGTTTGCGGTTGATAGTTGCTGTCGATGTATATAAAATACATCACAATTGAATATATAATCATAGGCAATATTTAGCCCCCAAATTCATTTGGGGGTGCCTTTAGAAAGATATGCATGAAGTCTCTTACAGTAGCAACTCGCGGTGGGGTGCTAGCCATCGCTCAGACCGAGTACGTCATCGCCACGCTCGAAAAATTCCATCCCGGCCTAAAAATCAGAATCAAAGAAATCACCACCACGGGCGACAAAGATAGGCGAACCGCACTGTGGACTCTTAAAGAGACCGGCTTTTTCACCTCGCAGGTCGAAGATGCCCTGACGGCTCACGAGGCCGACATCGCAGTCCATAGTTTCAAGGATTTGCCCACCGCCCAGCGAGAAGGGCTGGGCATCGGGGCGGTGTTCGATAGAAATTATGTCGAGGATTGCCTGGTGGCAAAAGAGCCCGTCGATTCTATCGATCAATTGCCAAAAAATGCTAAAATGGGTACTTCGAGTCTGCGGCGCGCCGCCCAAATCAAACACCTCCGGTCCGATCTTGTTCCGACGCCCATTCGGGGCAACGTGCACACGAGATTGCAAAAGCTCGATACGGACCAATTCGATGCGATACTACTGGCGCGGGCCGGCCTTCAGCGGCTCGGCCTGGCCAACAAAATCTCCTTCGTATTCGATCCGGCGGTATTCATCCCCGCCCCGGCACAGGGCGCGCTGGGTATTCAGACGAGGGCAGACGACGATGAGACGAACGAAATCATTGCTGCCCTCGACGACGAAAACGCCAGAACAACAACCGCCGCCGAGCGAAAAATCCTTACCACAATGCAGTGCGGCTGTCACGCCCCGGTAGGGGCTTATGCTGAAATAGCGGGTGGTGACATCCACATCCGAGCCTTTATCTCCGAGGTGGATGGCACAAACTTCATCGGCCGAGAACTTGCCGGCCCGGCGGAAGATGCCGAAGAAATCGCCGAAAAAATCGCTAATGAACTCTTAAAAGCCGGCGGCAAAGAAATACTCGAATCCCTTGAAAAGTAAACCTTCCGGTTATTCCGGGCTCGTTTGACTCTTGATTATCGTAACCGGTCCGAGCAGGCCCGACTCCAGTAATTTCCATTCGGGACGGATGGTGATATTTGTTTTCGTGTACCGCCTACTTTGCGAAAGGTCACGATCCCCGACGAGTCGGTTTCGCCATGAATTTATCACATCGACTTCCAAAAGATTCCGGCCCGGCTTCAATACATCTGAAATATCCGCCCTGAACGGCATGGTCCAAAGTATTCCTAAATCCCGCCCGTTCAGTCTCACCCGGGCAATGCCGACATCCTCGACTTTGCCCAGGTCGAGCCAATATTCTTTCCGGCGGTCAACTTTTTCCTCGAAAGTAAAAGTCGTGCGGTAAGTCGCTTTGCCCGAGTAGAATTTTATGCCCGGCTCGGAATGTTGCGTCCAGCTTGTCAGTTTGTCAAATGTCACCTTTTCCGGACCGTCCCACTTCGGATCGAATCGAACCTGCCAGGGGCCGGAGATTGTCATGGCCGACACGTAATCGGTGTAATTGACAATGTTTTTTGTTGCAGATGGTTTTTGCTCTTCATTTGTGAATACTATGAAAACAGAGCCGAAAGGACCGAACCGTAGCGGTATCCCGGTTTGCCCATTTGAATCTGTAAAAGCAACTTGTCGCCGGGTCTGTCCTGTCACCGGATCCCAGAGTTCCGGCGTTTTGCCCGCAACCCGAAATCGGCAAAGAACATCTTCGGTCCGCTCAGTCTGATTACAAACGAAATAAATATCCATCTCGTCAATCCGGTAATGAATATAGTCGAACACACCCTCTTTTGAAGCTTCGAATTCGCAATCGGGATTGACGCCGTCCTCGACAAGCACCTGGCGGGCGGTTTTGCCCCAGATCAAACGGCCTTTGCCGATTTGTTTTTGGCCGGAGGTTGCAGAAGCATCGTCCCAGAGCTTATTGGCCAGCTCCTTAAATCGTTTCCGGCTCTCGGCCCCACCGACAAGACTGACAAGCCGCTGAGGTTTCGGGCCCAGCACACTTGCTCCCTGGCTGAGCAGTTGATTTACTTTTTGAAGTGCCGCCAGTGAAAGCACTTTATGGTCGGGCAGAACAAGCAATCGATATCGAACGCCGCCCGGCACAAGAATCCTGCCGGCTTGTATTTTGAGCTGAAGCAGGATATCTTCATTGGTTACATCATAATCGTAGCCGGGCAGGACTTTCGCCGGATCGGCTTCTTTGAGCTGGGCCAGGTTGGGTACGTGATCGCCGTAATAATACAAAACATCGGCAACGAATTTGCCCTGCTGCACGAGAAAATGGCAGCGGTTTATGTAGTCTATGAAAGCATCGGAATATTCCCACCATGTGACCTGCGGATTGACATGCGTACCTGCGAAATACTCCTGGCCCGGGATTCCCATTTCCTTTGGAGAGCACGTGAACGTATGAAAGAAAATCATGTTCAGCCCGGAGCAGAATTCATGATCCATACTGGGCTTCTGTGATTTCCAGAGCACATCGTTCCAGTGGGGCCCGATCGTCGTAAAAGCTTCGGCCCCGACATACTTTTTGCCGTATATGTGGGCGACGGATGAAGATTGCTTGACAAAAAAGCGATTGACCGGTTTGGGACGATGGGGCGAAGGCGCCCAGAATTCGCCCATGACGATATCGCTATGGCCGAGATTCTTGATGGCGTCGAGAGGGCCGGCGTGAGGGCCACCGGACTCCGGCTGAATTTGCATATTATGCTTATGACCATATTCGGCGAAGACTTTATAGTGATTGTCGGCGACGCAATCTCCGAGCGTTTTGCGAAAATCCGCCAGGAAGGCGTTACTGACATCGCGGTTTTCGACAATCTTACCCGCGAAGACCGGCAAATAAGGAATCGGATCGTAACCCCTGTATTTTATGAAGTCGGCGGAAAATTCGGGGCTCCAGTTCATCCCGCCGCACTCCCAACTGTCGGTTTCAAGCTGCTTTAGTGTCGTGCCGGCCAGCGGCCCGGCATCTTCGAGCAGCGGCTCGACAACTTCATTCCAATAACGTTCGAAGGCGTCCCGGCTGAGGTAATCGAGCACGTGCCCGTGCCAGTCGACACTGTAGGTCGAAACGTCGGCGCTGGTTATCGTGTACCCGAAACGCAGCACGGTCCAGTTGTCTTCGGGCACCGTCCATTTGAGCGTTCCATTCGGAGCCATCTTTTCGGAAATATCGTGAATGTCGTCGAGCAGCACATCCTGCTCTGACGGTGAAGAAGGACGGTCGTTCAGCAGGAATCGGCAATCCGGAGCTGAGCCGCCGAGTTCCTTATAGCCTGCTTTTAATTCCAGATTTTCAATAGGCACTCGTTTGGTTTCGGGACCGGCGGGATAAGCTAATACGCGGATATCCTTATAGTAATCAGAGCGGTTTTTAGGCAAAGGTAATTTTTGCTCGTATTGTGCCGGCCCCTCGATCCGGATTTCAGACCATGTCAACTGCTTGGCTGCGAAGTCCGGCGTGACATTCGGCCCGCCAAGGTTCCAGCCGCTCTGGATCGAAAGCCCCAATTCCAGACCCAGCCGTTTGCCCTCGTTAAGAGCGTGTTTATACAATTGCCGCCACCGGGGGCTTGCGAATCTCGGGCCGTCCGGCACCTGTGCATTGCCCCGTTGGTCGGCGCCGCCGGCGTCGAAAATCATCGCTCCGCTGAAACCCTTGGCCTTCATTTCTTCCAGGTCCCGGGTGATTGCTTCTTTCGTTACATTACTGTTAAGCCACCACCACCAGCATCTCACCCCGGCATGTCGAGGCGGTGTCGAAAAGCCCCGGCGTAGAGCAGCGACGGAAGATTTAGACGACTGCAAGCCGCTCGTCCGGCAGGATAGCAGTGTTAATGTAAATGTTAATAAGGTTAGCAAAGAAATATTCTTTGCAACACTTCGTTTAATTGCATTTGATCTTTTCATAAGCTTGCACTCTCGGCATTATCTGCGGTTGAGAATGTAGTCTAATCTTTCTTTGTGTACGATTTTAAGACGCTCGTACTGGCATAGCTGTTATCGCCCTGATAGTTCGTGACAACGACATCCTTGACGAGATTACCAATCTTAGGGTGATACCAGTAATCCTGCTTGTGCTTGACAGGTTGACCTGTTGCGTTTTGCGTCGAGGTTATGACCTGAATGTGTTGACAATTCTTGAACTTGCCGGCCGGCACGGTGATGGTTTCATCCTTAAGACGCTTGGCGAGGTACTCAATGGTCAGCGAGAACCCGGCGATGTCCATCTGTGTCTTGAGAGTCTTCTGCTCTTCCGGTTTCAGAAGCCAGACGGTGGGAACCGGAGGGGTGAAACCGAGTGACCCCAGGTTCCCGATGTCAATCTTGTGGAGCATCTTCTTCGGGTCAATGTATGCAGTTGACGGATTGGCGTCATCGGTGCCCCAGAGAGTCTTCAGCAGGAACCGCTTGTCTGCTCCTTCTTCTTTGATTGCGATTACTTCGACCGTCCGGTCACCCTGAATCGTGGCCGAGGAATCGGCGAAAGGACGCGGGCCTTCATGCTTGTAAGTCCACTTCTCACCAACCTTCCAGTCTTCGGCATAAATATTTCCGCCGGACAAAATTATCCATCCGGCAATAACCAGAAGTAAATTGATTTTGTACATAACTGCCATCCTTTCTTGTTCGTTCCGTTAGAGTTTTTGTTTCTCGGATATTTTTATACTAAAGACGGTACAGAGTCAAACATTCTTGCTAAGATGGAGACCGGAGGAAAATCATGGCATTTTGTGTGTAGTTATGGTATGTTATATCGATTGTAATAAAAATGTTATTCTGAGTGAAACGAAGAATCTCGAAATCGCTCCAATGGAACTTGTTTTAGCCAACGGCCGGATACTTAGGCTATGCTTAGGATGACAGAGAAACGGTGGGGCAAGCCCCACCCTACTTTATTATCCTTGCGAAGTATTTGTTTAGTCAAGGAACAGCCATCCCCATCCCGATAGCGACAATCGGGATGAGGCTGCCACCCGATAGAATTGATGGAAAACGGGTGTCGGCATCGAAGCCGCAGGCTTTGGGGATGGTTGCGAACCGTGCTGAAAGTTATTCACTAAAGCTGTATGGATTTATGAAAAAAGGTTTTGTATATCTGGTTGGAGCCGGGCCGGGTCGGGCGGATTTGATTACCGTTCGCGGTGTCGAAGTGCTCAAGGCAGCCGATTGTGTGATTTACGATAAGCTGGCCAATCCGGCGTTGCTGCAATTTGTTCGCAAGGACGCTGAGATTATCCACGTGCCCAAGCGGATCGGCGAAGGCTCGTGCACACAGGATGAAATTAATAAGGTGCTTGCAGAGAAAGCCCTGGCCGGCAAGACGGTCGTGCGATTGAAGGGCGGCGATCCGTGCATCTTCGGCAGGGTGGCGGAAGAGCTTGCTGTCCTTATCGAAGCGGGCGTCGATTTTGAAATCGTGCCGGGCGTGACAGCCGCCGTCGCGGTCTCTTCCTATACCGGCATTATGCTGACTGACAGAGAGTACAGCTCACAGGTTACTTTTGTGACCGGCCGGGAAGCGCCGGGCAAGCAGGACACTAATATCGACTGGGAAGTGTTAGCTAAATTCCCCGGCACCATCGTTTTTTACATGGGGGTGGGCACGCTCGATTCAACCGCCCGATCGCTTATCGACAACGGCAAGCTGGCGGACACGCCCGCGGTGGTTATCGCCGACGCCACTTTCCCGACGCAGCGAGTGGTCAGGGCGCCGCTTGAGCGAATCAACGAGACATGCCGGCAGCAGAAGATAAAGCCGCCGGCGATTGTGGTCATCGGCGCCGCAGCGGCCAGCGATATGAGGTTCGACTGGTTCACGAAAAGGCCGTTGTTCGGCAGGAGCATCGTCACGACGCGGGATGCTGCCGGTAACGCCGACTTTGCAGCGAAGATCGTTCGGCGGGGCGGAAATCCGCTGGAGTTCGAGACCATACGGATCAAGCCGTTAACGGATTCAAATGATTTTGTGCGAACTCTCACGAAGATAGGGCAATACGACTGGGTCGTCTTCACCAGTGGCAACGGCGTGACTACGTTTTTTGATGCACTGCAAAGCCTGAGCAAAGACGCCCGGGTTTTCGGTTCTGCGAAAGTTGCCGCCATAGGCGGCGTGACCGCAGAGAGGTTGAGCGAGTTTGGTATAAAAGCGAATTTTGTGCCGGGCATATTTACGAGCAGGGAGCTTGGTAAACAGTTGGTCGGCTTTACGAATTTGCGAAACAAAAAGATATTGCTGCTTCGTTCGGAGCTTGCTTCGAACGAGTTGGTCGAGATATTAGCCAGAGCCGGGGCCCAAGTTGATAACGTCGCGGTCTACACCGCTCAAGCGGCAAAGAGCGAATCCGCCTGGTTGGCTGAGGCAATCGGCGAGGGGACGATCGACTGGCTGACGTTTGCAAGCCCTTCTTCGGTCGATGGATTTTTCGAACAAATCGGAATCGAGGCGGTGAATTCAGGCAAAGTCAAAATCGCTTCGATCGGGCCGGTGACGTCCGAACGGTTGAAAGAGCTTGGAGTCACGATTGATGTGACGGCTAAAGAGCACACCCTCGACGGATTACTTGATGCCATAGAAGATGCGGAAAAATGAATTTTGGATGGCAATAACTGCAAATCCCGAATTATCGAATACGAGACAGGAGTTCTATAATGGGTTTTCCGAAAAACAGGATGCGAAGGTTGCGGAGCAGTCCCGCGATGCGAAGGCTGGTGCGCCAGACGAGTGTGAGCGTGGATGACCTTGTTTATCCGTTATTTGTCCGCGAGGGCGAGGGAATTAAAGAGCCAATCAAGTCGATGACGGGCTGTTATCATTTTTCGCCGGATACGATTGCCTCCGAGGCCGCCGAGGTGGCGTCATTGGGGATACCGGCCGTGCTGCTTTTCGGCCTGCCGGGCGTGAAAGATGAAATCGGCTCGGAGGCCTGGGCAGATAACGGCGTCGTCCAGCGGGCGATTCGCCAAATCAAGCAGGCGTCGCCGGAGCTTCTGGTCGTTACGGATGTTTGTCTTTGCGAATTCACCAGCCACGGTCACTGCGGCGTTATCGAAGATGGCAAGGTCGAGAACGATTCGACCTGTGAGCTTCTGGCAAAGACGGCTCTGTCGCACGCCCAGGCCGGCGCCGATATTGTTGCTCCTTCGGATATGATGGATGGCCGGGTAAGGTACATTCGCGAGGCGCTGGAAGAGAATGGCTTCGAGAATGTTGCTATTATGTCGTACGCGGCGAAATACGCCTCAGCGTTTTACGGTCCGTTCAGGGACGCCGCTGAGTCGGCGCCTGCTTTTGGTGACCGCAGGACGTACCAGATGGATCCTCCCAACGCCGACGAGGCGATGGCCGAGATTGCTCTCGATATCGAGGAAGGCGCCGATATTGTTATGGTCAAGCCGGCCCTTGCTTATCTCGATATCATATACAGGGCCGGGCAGCGTTTCGATTGCCCGATTGCCGCCTACAACGTCAGCGGCGAATATATGATGGTCAACGTTGCCGGCGCCCAGGGCCTTGTAGACACCGAAGCGATAATGATGGAAGTGCTGACCGCTATCAAGCGTGCCGGGGCGGATATTGTCATCACATATTTCGCCAAAGAGTTGAGTAAACTGTTGTCATAAAATCCGGCGAGTTTCAGCTCGTGACATTGCCCATGGCCGAACTTAAAAACAACCCGCCGGGCAAGCATCCGGGCAGGGCGGTTGAAATAAAAAGGGCTGTGAGCAGCAAAGTGCCCACAGCCCGAATTGTATATTCCACAGATTTTACTGTATATTACGGACAATTCTCCATCCACTCGGACGTGAAGAATACAAGGTCGTCCAAGTCGATTACTCCGTCGCCGTCGTAATCTTTACATATCGGGCAGGTAGTATCCGGGATGAAGCGGTAATCTTCCGTTTCGCCAATCTGGTATTTTTCCATGGGACCGGAGCCGGCATTGCCTACCACGCCGGGATTGCTGCCTGTCTTCCATGGCTGCTCTGAAAGAGTGATTCTCATCCAGATACTATCCGTGCCGACATCCGGATGCCAGGGCAGGAATGCCGTTGAGGTGATCTTAGTAATTCCGACCGGCAGATTGAACAGGAACTGGTTCTGTACCGCCCACTCCGGCGCGGGGCCTTCGGGACAATCAAGAGTATCGTCCCAGTCGCCATCCCGGTTCCAGTCGAGCCAGGCATTGAACCAGAGGTCGGTATTCGGGTCGACCACATTAACTTCATATTCAAATGTCGTCCAGCAGCAACTGGGCAGACTGAGCGGTGGAACGATACCATCATCTTTACCATCATGATTCGGCGAGTTTTTAGTAGGATCAACATTGTTGGCCATGGCGCCGCCAGCAGCGTAATAATCCTCATCTGGGCCGGTATCAGCTTCGATTTCCCGTGAAATACTTTTGCCCAAATATGCCACGATATTATCGTTTATGTGGTACGGTCCGTAAGGTCCCATACCGCTGCCGTCGTCGTAGATAACGGGGAAATTGGCCTGAGCATTAAACGGGGATGGATATGCGTACATAGTTCTACTGAAATTATTGGTGCTGTCCGGGGCGTCGCCAAGGTCCGATTTTCCTGGAAGTACGACTCCATCGCAACTAATACTGATCAAGCCTTCCCCAGTCTCAGAGCCGTAGCCTCCAGCCTCGATCAGGTACTGGTTGCCTGCGATAGCAGCAAAGGTGACCGCTGACTGATAACCTCCGCCGGCGTCATCGTTGCATTCGATCAGGTCACCTGACGTTGGGTAGCATTCGCATCCGTCATAAACGGCGAGCATCGTATCGAAGCTGCTGCCGGCCAGGCTGACGGTAACGTTGCCGGTGCACGTGGCGGTATAGCAGTACCAGATATTCGGACTGCTCAAGCAGAGGCCCGGTCCGTCGAATGTCGCATCAGTCGTGTCGAACGGCAAGTCCTTTACATCGCCAATTGCATTTGCGTTCTCGCAGTCGTCCTTGGACGGCGGAGGGGGTGTAACTCCCTCACAACTAATGCTCAGCAAGCCCGGACCGGTTTCGAGGTCATAACCTCCGACCTCGATCATGTACTGGTTGCCTGCAATTGCTTCAAAAACGACCTCTGACTGACGAGTACCGCCGATGTCATCATTGCACTGGATCATATCCTCATAACCCAAGTCAGGTTCGCACCCTTTCCAGACGGCTAGCTTCGTATCGTAGCTGCTGCCGGCCAGGCTAACAATTACCTCGCCCGTGCATGAAGCTGTATAGCAGAACCAGATATTTGGACTGTACATGCAGTGGTGCGGGCCGTCCTGGGTTGCACTCGTCGTATCGAATGGCAGATCCGTTACCTCACCGACCGATTTTGGGTGAGCCCTATTGTCGTTGGACCCTGAAGGAGGCGGTGTGCTCTCGGAACTGATAGTCAGCACTCCCTCACCAACTTCGTCGGAATTGTAGCCCATAACCTCGAAAAGATAGTCGTGGCCGGCTGTCGCCTGGAAGGTGATCTGAGACTGAAGAAAACCGCCGAAGTCGTCATTTCGTTCGATGATATCACCCAATTCCGGGTAACAATCACCGGTGTCATAGACGACCAGTGCGGTGTCAAACTCGCTGCCAAGGAGGCTGACAATTACTTCACCAGTGCCGCCTGCCGTATAAAGATACCAGAGATTTGGGCTGGTAAAAAAGAGCCCCGGGCCGTCGAACGTTGCGCATGTAGTATCGAACGGCAGATCTGTTTCGTTGCCGACCTGGTCGGCTTTACTGCAATCGTCATTAGTTGGCTGGCTGGACTGATTATCACAACTGATACTGATCATGCCCTGACCCTTGACGGAGGGGTTGAATCCCCCAACCTCGATCAGATACTGGCTGCCGGCCTTTACAGCGAAAGTGATTTGTGATTGCTGGCCATTGAAGTCGTCGTTGCTTTTAATCAGGTCGCTAAAGCTTGGATAGCAGTCACACCCGTCATAGACTGCGAGCTTGGTGTCGAAAATACTGCCGGCCAGGCTGACAGTAGCACAACCGTTGCATGTGGCAGTATAGCAGTACCATACGTTTGGACTGTTAATATAGTGCCCGGGGCCATCATGTGTTGCATCAGTGGTGTCGAATGCAAGGCCCGTTACGTTACCGACCGCCTTTGCTTTGTTGCAGGCGTCGTTGAGTGGAACAGCTCCAAATGCGACATTTGCGGCGCCGAATAGTAATACCAACCCGCAAACCAATACTAAATTTGATCTTAACCATTTCATAATTTAAGCCTCCAAAAACAATAACTGGTTTTCAATTTTGAAACGTTCCTTCCGGACATTCCATATATTATTAAGGAGTAACAAATACACAATGAGAGAAAAAACGCGTCCTTGCCACTCCTCACTAATAGATACAGTGCCAGTATCGGCAGAATAGTAACACACTATTACAGCAAAAACAATAAAAAATTGCAGTATGGCGTTTTTTTTGCCCTGTTTGAGGGCAAGCACCGAAACCTGCTTTTTCTCTGCGTAGGACGCAAATCTGCTGCGTCGGATGTGCTTTTTGGCACTATTTTTTATAGGCCTCTTTCGGATCGTAGACCTTCTCTTCAATAAACTCCAGTTCTTTGTCGGAATTCTGCTTCAATGCCCGGTAAAAACAGGATTGATAGCCCACGTGGCACTGGCCGGCATCGACGGATACCTTGAGAATCAGGCAGTCCTGGTCGCAGTCGACAAGTATCTGTTCCACTTTTTGCCGGTGGCCGCTTTCTTCGCCTTTCTTCCACAATTTTTGGCGTGATCTGCTGAAATATGTGGCGTATCCTGATTGTATTGTAACATCGAGCGACTGACGATTCATATAAGCGACCATGAGCACCTGGTGAGTCCGGGCGTCCTGTGCAATGGCGGGTATAAGGCCTTTTTCATCGAATTGTGGGGTAAATTCCAGGTTTTCTTCGAGATTCTGTTTTGTACTCAACTGACCGATTCCTTCATATATTTGATTTGCGATTTACGATTTTCGATACCCGCTTTTACGGGCACAAGTTTATAACTGATGGATTTTAATCGGCAAAGCCACATTCGTAAACCATAAACTCGTCCTGAGCGAAGTCGAATGGATATCAAATCATAAATCCTCAATTTGGCTTTGAATTGGCTTTGTTTTTTCGAAGCCTCCGACCATTAAAATCTCCATAAACTATTGTCTGCAATGACTTAGCGTTATTTTGATCCTTTATAAATTGGCTTTGTTTTTTCAACTCGGGCTTTCAACCCCCAGATAAA
>CAZTDF010000041.1:0-27434 GCA_964612465.1 uncultured Pirellulales bacterium | reverse complement strand
TATTATCATTGAACGATTTGCTGTAGCATTCGACTTGAAAACGGTCGGTTTGAGTTAACTATCCTGATGTTTCAAAAGCCATCATTGACAAATAATATTGAAGACTCTATCTTTAAAAGAAAACAATTTAAAATTCTCAGGGCACAAGCTGTAAAAATGAGGTCTTTTATGGAAATATTCAGGATGATCAGGGTTTCACGAAAGATCGGATTCTTTCTTTTGTTGTGTTCGATGCTTCTCGGCTGCGGCAACCGAACGGAACAGCCTCAAAAGGCAAATCAGGTTTCGGCTTCGAGAGATTCCGAACCGGCTATATCCGAATCTATCGCTAAAGCACTTGTTGATTTCAATCGCGGCGCGGCCCTTCTCGAACAGTACAATTACATTGAAGCGGCCGGAGCATTCGAGTCGGTTTTAGCCACGGCGCCCGACTGGACCGCGGCACGCTTTAATCTCGGACTGGCCTATTTGAATATGCAGGAAAAACCCGGAGCGCAAAGCTATCTCGATTCGGCACAAAAGGCGTTCGAGGCCGTGCTGGAATCCGATCCCAACCACCTGCACGCACGATTCTGCCTCGGTCTATATTTTCAACACCAGGGTGAAAACGAAAAGGCGATCGAATGTTTCAGGAAAGTATACGAAGCCGACGGCAAAGATCCCTATGTTCTTTATAAATACGCCGAGGTCCTTATTAATCTCGGCTCCGCGGAAGAAGGCACGGAAATGCTCGAAAAGATCGTTACCCTCGATCCGGGTTTTATTTCCGCTGTATATCGGCTTGCCATCCAGTACCAGCGAACGCAAAAACGCGATGAGGCAAGGGCTCTTTTTGCCCGCTTCAAGGAACTAAAAAACGCAGAACTTACCGGCGGGACTTTTACGGTCCTCAAAGCCTATGGGACAGTTGGAAAATATTATACGGCCCTTGGTGCGGACAATCTGCCTTTGCCGTCTGCAGCGGCGTTTCCACAGAAAAGGATTTTATTTTCACCCGAGCTAAAAGCATTAAGCGACGCTACTTCAGCATGGAAATTCCCCGGCGGGAATATAGAGCTTCCGGGAATTGCCGCCGGTGACGTAGACCAGGACGGGGACATCGATCTTTGTATTACCGCGTTTGGGACCGATGGTAGCACACGGCTATTGCGAAACGACGGCACCGGCCGATTTTCTCACGAAGCAACTTTGGCAAAACAGGGAATCTGCCCCTGCTTCGGCGACGTGGATAACGACGGGGACCTCGATCTTTGGCTCGGCTGTGCGGGTCCGGACATTTATTTTGAGAACGATGGGAAGGCGAATTTCATAACGAATCCGGACGCAACGGTTGCCGGCGGAAAATTCATTACTCACTTTGCCAGGACCGTCGACATCGACAGCGACGGCGATTTGGATTTCCTGGCGTTTCGTAATACAAGCGGCAGTCTATATAACAACAACAGGGATGGTTCGTTCACCGACATTACCGAAAAACTTGGCCTTACGCTTGAGAATAATCCCGTCACTGCTGCGGTGTATGATGATTTCGATAACGACCGCGATTTGGATTTGGCAATATTTCCGGCAGATGGGGGAACGATTGGCTGGGTGAACGATCGCGCATTGAAATATCACGTGCTTGATGCCGAAACAACCGGCCTTAAGGTTCAGGGCGTTCTTGGTGCCACCTCCGGAGATCCTGACAAAGATGGTGACCGCGACCTTCTGATTTTTACCAATCAAGGAATACGACTCTTTATAAACCAGGGCGGATTCGTTTTTAAGCCTCACCCGGATTTTTCCGCGAGCTGCGGCCGGATCGGTGGAACCGGCGGACAATTTTCGGATATGGATAATGACGGCGATTTGGATATTGTTATCGCCGACGCTTTCAGGCGTGACGGCAAAAGGGGCCCGGCACTGTTTATTAACAACTGGCCTGAAGGTCGTTTCATAAACGCGCTCGAGATTGATCCCGGGAATATGCTCTCAGCCATCAATTACCCAAACAACGCCAGTTGTGTGGCGGCGGATTTTACCGGTAATGGGAATTGCGATATTCTTCTGGCCCCAATAGGCGAGAAACCCCTGCTCGTGGAAAATGTAACGCCGGGCGGCCATTGGATTGAAATCGATCTTCGCGGCACACGAGAGCAGGACAAGAAAACCCGCTCAAATAATTCAGCGATCGGAGCTCGCGTGGAGATCAAGACCGGTTCTGTTTTCCAGCAATTTGTAGTGGGGACATCCTCGGGACAGGTGGCCGTGCCCCCGTACCGGATTCATGCCGGCTTAGGGCAATACTCTAAGGTCGATTGGTTGCGGATAATGTGGCCCGATGCCGTTCTTCAGGCGGAGCTGGAGCTGCCTGCGGATCAAGTGATAACGATTACCGAATTACAGCGTAAGACTTCTTCATGCCCGCATCTCTTTGTGTGGGACGGTTCGCATTTTGAGTTCGTATCCGATTTCGGAGGTATGGGAGGCATGGGTTATCTCGTAGCGCCGGACGAATACGCCAAGCCTGATCCGACGGAGTATTTGCCCATTCCGAATATCAAGCCGCGTGACGGCGAATATGTCTTTCAGGCGCTGGAACCAATCGAGGAAGTCGTTTATTTCGACCAGGCCAAACTAATCGCGGTTGACCATCCGGAAGGAACGCAAGTTTATCCAAATGAGATGATGGCGATTAGCATCCCGCCCGTATCCTTCGAGCTTTTCTGCTTCAAAGATCCGATTGAACCGATACGTGCTGTAGATGATAGAGGTATCGATGTCACTGAAAAGATACGTCTGGTTGACCGGCGTTATGCCGGAGCGACCGAACCAGACCATCGCTTCATAGGACTGGCCAAAGACCATATCGTAGAGCTTGACTTCGGTGACAGACTCCAGGTGATATCGCCTCAATCGCGTCTTGTGCTGTTTCTGCACGGGTGGGTCGAGTACCCATATTCTGCGACGAACTATGCCGCCAGCCAGGCGGGTTTACGCTGCCACGCTCCGAGCATCCATGTCTTTCGCGATGGCCAGTGGTTGGAGCTATTTAACGAGGTGGGATACCCTGCCGGTATCCGGCACATGATGACTCTCGATGTGACCGGAAAGCTGCTGCCAAGCGACCGGCGAATTCGCATCTCCAGTAATATGGAACTGTATTGGGACCAGATATTCGTCGCTCCTGTCCTTGAGAACGCGGGACTCAGAATCCAGGAATTGCCGGTGAAAAGTGCGGATCTTCATTTCCTGGGTTATCCGCAGGAATATTCTCCCGACGGGCGACATCCGACTCTATATGATTACGATAGTGTCAGCGGCGCCGTTGCCTGGAAAATTATGGAGGGCGATTACACCCGTTATGGCGAAGTGACGGAGCTTCTGGATAAGGCGGACGATTGTTACGTGATAATGGGGCGCGGAGAAGAGATTACACTTCGCTTTTCGGCAGGCGACTTCAGTCCCACGCCCGAAGGATTCCGCCGTTCGTTCATCCTCAAAACCGACAGCTTCTGCAAGGACATGGACCTTTACTCGGCATACCCCGACACCGTAGAACCGCTTCCCTTTCATGCCATGAGCACATATCCATACGGTGCGAATGAAAAATATCCCGATGATGAAAAGCGGCGGGAATATCGCAGGCGTTTTAATACCCGGCGGGTAGGAGGCTTGAAAACAGAATAGAATTTGTGCCAAGCCTTAGAAGTTGGTCCTAAAAAATCGCCGATTGGAGGTGTCTTGCATTAGAGTCACTTATTCTTTATGATAGGGAGAGAACAGGTCGATATAGAGCGTAATTCGCCATATATGAACACTCTGATCGAGGCTATTTGTATGGAGAGGTGTACAATAACTGAGGGGCGGGATACAGGTAATACCGAAGGACCGCAACAGCCCACTTCGCATGCTCCAAAGAAAACTCTATCGGTATTACTGGCAGGATTCATCGTATGTGCCTTTAATTGCTATTTATTTCAAGTGGCCGCTTTCTCACAGTCTGACAAAAATTCACAAACAACAGTTACAACCTCGAATTCGAACGAGCTAAATGAATCGACCGGTCCTGCACTAAAGCCGGAACAAGAAATTACCGTGCTGAAAAAGGAAGAACTGGAGCTGGCTGAAAGGCTCATGAAAGACTTCCCCGACAGCATAAATGCGATCATACACATGGGTAATTTGTGGGAACGGCACGGTGACGCTACAAAGGCGTTGGAATACTTCGATAAAGCATTAGAGCAGGATCCGGAGCGGCCCGATGTCTATAAAAGCATAGGGTGGTTTTTCATGAACAAGGAGCAATACGAGCAGGCAATCGGATATTGGCAAAAGGCACTTCAAATCGATCCCAACACTCCCGGTGTGCATCATGATATCGCCCTGGCTTTGATGGGGCAGAACAAACAAAGCCAGGCAATCGGAGAATTAGAGAAGGACATTCAAATTTCTCCTCGTTCCAGCTTAAGTTATTTTCTGCTCGGACAGTTATATCTACGCCAGAAAGAGCATGAGAAGGCCAGAAACTATTACGAAAAGGCAATAGAGATTGAGCCCAACCATACTAATGCTTACTACGGCCTTTTTACCCTTTCCATCAGATTGAAGCAGCAAGACAAAGCTAAGGAATATATGGCGGTATTCAAAAAACTCAAAGCCGAGGACATGAAGATTCTGAAGGATCGCAATAAAGCCGTTGACGATCTTATTCAGATGCAAAAAGGTGCGGCCGAAACGTATATGCTCGCCGGACAAATGTATCAGGCTGAAGGGGATTTTCAAAAAGCCGAAGAACTCCTGAAAGGGGCAACGACACTTGATCCGAATAATATCCTTTGCCTTGAAAAGCTGGCATCTTTGTATCTAACGAGCAACCGTATAACTGATGCGATTTCATTGTACGAAAAAATCAGTGAAATTGATCCCAAAGATCCGATATGCCACTTGAATATCGGAATCCTTTCGATACGCTTAAAACAGTTGGAAAAAGCAGAAAAAGCTTTCCACAACGTTATCGAGGTGGCCCCGGGGTTCTCCGGTGGTTATCGCGAGCTCGCTCAACTATACCTCAGAGCAGGCAGAGGATATCCGGAAGCCAGAGCACTCGCGGAAAAAGCAGTGGCGCTGGAACCGACCGCCCTCAATTATTTTGTGCTCTGCTGGGCATGCGATATGAACGGTGACTCGCAAAACGCGATCAAGGCAATAAAAAGGGCAATACAACTGGAGCCGGCCAACTTGAAATACAGGAATGTGTATGAGCATATTAAGAGCAAGAATTAAGACGATTAGTTCCGCAGAAAGACAGGATCATTGGAGGAATATCGGGTGTTGGTTCGTGGCTGTGCTCTTAGTATTGCATCTATCCGTCGATACGTTCGCCGATAGTCCCATACTGCTTAGCGACGTTACAAAGCAGACCGGAATAACCTTCGTGCACACAGATGGCGGCTCCGGCCGGCACTATATAATGGAGACAGTCAGCGCGGGATTGGCGCTTTTTGATTATGATAATGACGGGGATATCGATATCTATTTTCTAAGCGGTGCCCCGCTCAAAGGAACAGAAGTTGACGTCAAGCCGAAGAATGCGCTCTACCGCAACGATGGGGATTGGAAATTTACCGACGTTACGGAACAGGCAGGCGTGGGCGATACTGGATATGGTTTGGGTGTTACCGCCGGTGACTATGATAATGATGGAGACCTTGATATATACTTGAATAATTACGGCCCGAATGTCCTGTACCGCAATAATGGTAACGGCACGTTTACAGACGTCGCTGAGAAAGCGGGTGTGGACAACGGATTGCATGTGGGAGCGGGTACCTGCTTTCTCGATGCGGATAAGGATGGTGATTTAGACCTTTATGTTTCAATTTATCTTGATTTCTCTTATGAGAAACATGTCACTACCACAACCAAGGGATTTCCCGTGTATGCAAATCCCCGCTTTTACCCTCCCATGCCCGATTTTCTATACCGTAACAATGGCGACGGCACCTTCACCGATGTAAGTAAATCATCCGGGATTGGAAATCATGCGGGTTGGGGGATGGGAATTGTGTGCGGTGATTACGATAACGACGGCGATACGGATGTTTTTATCGGAAACGATGTGGGGGAGAATTTCCTTTTCCAAAATGACGGGACGGGCAAGTTCGAGGAAGTCGGATTAATGACGGGCGCAGCTTATGACCTTCACGGTGACGAGCAGGGAAGCATGGGAGTCGGCTGCGGCGACTATGACAACGATGGACTGCTGGACTTCTATGTGACTTCGTACCAGGGGCAGCTTGCCACGCTCTACAGGAATCTGGGCAGCGACATATTCGAGGACGTAACGCTGGTGACGGGTTCGGGAGCGGGCACACTGCCTCACGTGACGTGGGGCAACAGCTTTGTCGATTTTGATAACAATGGATTTCGAGATATTTTTGTTGCGTGCGGCCAC
Source organism: uncultured Pirellulales bacterium (assembly GCA_964612465.1). Lineage (GTDB taxonomy): Bacteria > Planctomycetota > Phycisphaerae > Sedimentisphaerales > Anaerobacaceae > JAFGPJ01. Next base: position 20,998 of record CAZTDF010000041.1, on the reverse strand, counting down.
CTGCAGGACAATGTCGAAAAATTCGACGATACAACCACATATTTCGCACGAAACTTACTCCTATTGAATACCGGTGACGGAAAATTCATAGATGTGTCCGATCAAAGCGGCGACGGCATGAAGATAAAGCTGAGCAGCCGAGGCGCGGGCTTCGATGACCTGGATAACGATGGCGATGTGGATGTTGTGATATTAAATTCACGCCGGGAACCTACTATTTTGAGAAACGATTCACCTTCAAAGGGGCATTGGTTACAAGTCCGTTTACGGGGCGTGAAAACCAATCGGGATGGGATAGGTGCACATGTAAAGGTCAGCGCGGGTGATTTGACTCAAATAGACGAAGTTCACAGCGGGCGCGGGTACCAAGGCCATTTCGGCTCACGTCTTTACTTTGGACTGGGCAACCATGAAAAAGTTGACCGCGTTGAAGTCCGTTGGATAGGCGGCCCGGTCGATGTTTTCGAGAATATCGCTGTGGATAAGATGGTAACTCTTATTGAAGGTCAAGGGGATGGATAGTCTGCGATGAGCATGGACAGGAAAACAGGTCAACGTAAAACAGGAATTTCCGGAAATTCACAGCCTTCTTTCTTGTCAACTCGAAGAAATGCCGTCCGGGCATTAGTCATTTTGGTGATTATATGTGCCGTCATAGCCGGCGTTTTTTCTGTAAGATTCCTACCTTGCTCAAATGGACAACCATGGAGAATAGAGCAATCCTCAAATCAGACAGAAGACTTAGTGATGCTACCTGTCAGGGAGCCGCTTAGCACGAAGCAAGAGATCGTTGCTCTGAAAAATGAGGAAATGGAGCTTGCTGAACAACTAACGAGAGATTTTCCGGGCCGTGATGACTCGCTGGTAATAATGGGAAACTTATGCTATAGGCACGGCAATGTTATTAAGGCACTGGAATTCTGGAATAAAGCTCTGGAGATAAACCCGAAGCGGCCCGACGTATACAGAAGCATGGCCTTGTCATCTATGAAAAAGGGCAAGTTTGCCGATGCGGTCGCAAAATTCCGAAAAGCCATGGAGATACAACCCCAGCTTCCCGATGTGTACAGTAATATGGGTCATGCACTTATGATGTCAGGCCAGACAAAAGAAGCAATCAAGGTACTTGAAAAGGAAATTCAAATTTCACCAAACTCCGGGTTCGCTTACTTTTTACTTGGTCAGGCATATCTGCAACAGAAAGAATACGAGAAGGCAAAGGAAAACTACGAGGCGGCAATTAAGATCAATCCGGGATACACCAATGCATATTATGGCATTGCTTCCGTCTATGCCAAACTCGGCAATCGTGATAAAGCGAAGGAATACTCAGAGAGCTTCAAAAAGCTAAAAGCTGAAGAGCGTAAAAGTCTTAAGGGCCGTAAGATCAAGTACGATGACTTCGTTGAGACACAAAAAAGTGCTGCCATAACATATATCAATGTTGGGCAGGCGTATCGGGAAAATGGGAAGTTGGTCAAAGCCGAAGAACTGCTGAAACAAGCCGCAGGGCTTGATCCGGAAAACATCGTGTGCTTTCTGGAGCTGGCAACCCTATATCAGATAAGCAAACAGCCATCAAAAGCCCTTCAGATGTACAAAAAGATACGTGAAATCCAGCCGGAGTCTCCTGTTTCTTACCTTGTGATTGGGATTTTGTCAGCCCATTTAAAGCGCTTCGACGATGCGGAAGAAGCCTTCCGAACAATGATTACGCTGGCACCACAGAAGCCCGACGGATATCGCGAGCTGGCCCGGTTATATCTGAAAACAGGGCAAAAATTACCGCAAGCCCGGCAACTCGCTGAAAAAGCGTTAACATTGGAGGCGACCGCCGCCAACTACTTTGTATTAAGCTGGGCTTGTTACGCAAACGGAGACAATGCTAACGCACTTCCGGCTATTAAACGGGCAATCAAGTTAGATCCGGGCAATCAACAATATCCGCGTCTGTATAAACAAATTCAACGGGGGTATTAGTGTAATGACATTTATGGGTGACACAGTCTTTGAATTAAGTGCCGAACGGCTTATTGTCGTCGTGCTCATGCTGTCGTGTATCGGTGCCTGCGCAGACGCCGATGGGGCTATCGTGTTCAGCGATGTCACCGAAGAAACGGGAATTACATTCATACACACCGATGGCAGCAGTGGCCAACGATACATCGTCGAATCCGTAAGCTCGGGATTAGCTCTTTTTGATTATGATGGAGATGGCGACGTTGATATCTATTTCATTAATGGCGCCCCCCTAAAGGGAACAAAATTCGACAAGGCACCTACAAATGAGCTTTATCGCAACGAAGGCGGCTGGAAATTTACCAACGTTACAGACCGGGCCGGCGTAGGAGATACCGGGTTCGGACTCGGCGTGGCCGTGGGTGATTACGACAATGACGGCGACCTTGATATCTACGTGAACAACTACGGCCCGAATGTCCTGTACCGTAATAATGGCGATGGAACTTTTACCGATGTGACATCAATGGCGGGCGTTGCCAACGGCCATAAGGTAGGGGCAGCCACGCATTTCCTCGATATGGACAAAGACGGCGATCTCGACTTGTTCGTTGCCAACTATCTTGACTTTACATACGAGAATCACATGATTAGGACTTCAAAGGGAATTCCAAAATACGCAGGACCGATGGATTTTCCTCCGATGCCTAACAACCTGTTTCGCAACAATGGGGACGGGACATTCACAGACGTCAGCGTCGCCTCCGGAGTGGCCGAGCATAAAGGATGGGGAATGGGCGGAGTTTGCGCCGATTTTGATAACGACGGCGACACAGATGTTTATATCGCAAATGACGTTTATGCGAACTTCCTGTTCGAGAATGACGGGACGGGCAAGTTTGAGGAAATAGGCTTGATCGCCGGCCTCGCCTATGACCTGCACGGCGACGATCAAGGGAGCATGGGTGTAGATAGCGGCGACTATGACAATGACGGCTGGCTCGACTTCTATCAAACATCCTATGCCGAGGAGCTTGCCGCCCTCTATAGGAATTTGGGCAACAGTATGTTCGAAGATGTGACAATGGTCAGCGGGGCCGGTGCTGGAACCATGGAATATGTCACCTGGGGCAACAGCATGGTTGACTTCGATAATGACGGCGACCGCGACATCTTTGTTGCTTGTGGTCACCTGCAGGACAATATCGAACTTTACAATAATACCACCACCTCTTTTGTGCAAAATACGCTCCTGATGAATACCGGAGACGGAAAATTCGTCGATGTATCGGATCAGGGCGGCGATGGCATGAAGGTGAAATTGCGCAGCCGGGCCGCGGGCTTTGACGATTTGGACAACGACGGCGATGTGGATGTTGTCATATTAAATTCCCGCCGGGGACCAACCATCTTGAGAAATGACTCGCCTTCTAAAGGGCATTGGCTGCAAGTTTGTTTGAAGGGCGTGAAAACCAACCGGGACGGGATAGGGGCACATGTCAAAGTGGCAGCGGGGGATTTGACTTTATTAGACGAAGTTCACAGCGGTCGCGGGTACCAGAGCCATTACGGCATGCGCCTTCACTTCGGACTGGGCAACCGTGAAAAAGTCGACAGCATCGAGGTCCGATGGATAGGTGGCGGCATCGATGTTTTTAAGGACGTTGAGGTCGATCAGCTTTTAACAATCACTGAAGGATTCGGCCATGCGCAATAATACTCGCTGCACAGCTATACTTAGCAGAAGAAAGGAAAATGATGAGTTCCATCGACAGATTTTACGCGGCGGCGTGTCAACTCGACATGCCTAATCCGACGCACCGCAACGAAATTGCAAGCCGGGTCGACCGAATGCTGGAGCTTATCGAACAGGCAGTGACAGGCTACGAGCCCTTTTTCGACGTGCGACTCGTGGTGTTTCCAGAGTTTGCCCATGCAGCACCAATCTACCCCACTGTCGAAGAGTTGCTCGACAAATTAGCAGTTCCGATTCCAAACGAACACACTCAACGCTATCAGGAAAAAACCAGGAAGTTAAAAATCTACATCCAAACCGGCACGTTCCTGGAATCGGACGATCGCTGGCCCGGCCATGTCTTTAATACGACCTGTCTGATCGGTCCGGATGGTATTGTCTCGAAGTACCGTAAGGTGCACACGTGGACGCCCTGGGAAGTGCACACCAGCCCACACGACCTGGCGGATTACGATGAGCCAATTTTTCCTGTTGCGGATACCGAAATCGGCAGGATCGGCACCGCCATCTGTTATGATTGGCTGTTCCCCGAGGCAATTCGCCAGCTTAGCCTCGGTGGTGCTGAGCTGCTCATACGGGTATCAGCTTATATGGATCCCTGGGGAACCGCCCAGCCTCTGGATTGGTGGACAACAGTTAACCGAGTGCGCGCACTGGAGAATATGGCCTACGTGGTCGCAGTCAACCAGGCTGCCAGCCTGCAGAACTATCCGCCTTTTAGCTGGCCCGGAGGCAGCATGATTATCGACTACGATGGCCGCTTGCTCGCCCAGGCCGAGCCGGGGACGGGTGAGAAAATAGTTGTGGGCCCGATTGACCTGGCTGCCTTGCGCGCCGAACGGAAGCGCCGCCGCGGACATAGTATGTTGGCTCACATGCGAACTGAGGCCTACACTGCTTATAAACATCAGATATATCCACCCGGTCAGGGCAGCAAAGGCATGATTAGCGTAGAGACTAATGAGGCATCAACTCGCCAAGGTCGTGAGGCTTTAAAGCGGATATCACGCGGCCGTCCCTGACCGTACCGAGACCCACGGCTCGGTTGTTGCCTCCTAACGAGTCCCACTTGATGGTGCCAGTTACGCCGTTCCATGGTGATAGTTCACTGACGGCGTCACGAATTCGTGCTCGGTTTAACCCTGCTTTGCGTATCGCGGCAATCAGAAGGTTTATGGCATCGTAGGTATGTGCAGCGAGATAATCCGGCTGCTTTCCAAAGCGGGCAGTAAATTTTCCATCGAAACTGTTTGATTCTTTGCCGTGCGTGTAAAGCAACGGAAAGACCACTGCCTCGGCTGCGTTAGCTGCCTGTTCGAGAAAACTTCGGTTGCCCATCCATGGCCCACCGAAAATAAGGCCCTTGAATCCTTTCTGCCGGACAGCAGAGATTATTTGAGAACTCTGCCGGGCAGCGGCAATTACAACCAGAGCTCGTGCTCTGGTGTGCACAATTTCCTCCACAAGACTATTATAATTACTTTGCCCGGGCTTAAACTCAAAGTGGTAAGACGGCGCCAATTTGTGTCGGATAAAAGACCTGGTCAGCTCGACCGTGAAAAGGTGTGAATCGTGGTCCACGGCCGATACAAGAATAAATGATTCATCCCCGACTTCTGACGCAATTTCCTGTACTAAAACCGGCGCCTGCAGATGATCTGCCGGCAAGCACGAAAACATCCATGGTACATTAGCGAGATTTACCGTCTTATCCGTGCTTGCGGGACTAAGCAAGGTCAAGCGGGCCTTCGCAACTACCTGTTCTGCCAGATGTGTCGATGGCCCGTCGATTCCGCCGATGATCGCCCAGACTTTGTGAACGTAGGCCATACGGGTTATTTCCGTGACACCCGAGCCCCAGGGATTATCCGACCAGCCCGCTACCAATCGAAACGGCAGGCCGTTGTAGCCACCCGCCCTGTTGGCTTGTTCAACGGCTAAGCAGGCCGCATTCCACATGTCACCTCCTCGCGGGTGAGAAGGCGTGCCGGGGCCGAAGTATCCAATCAGCACTTCTTTGACATCGGTGGGAGGGCTCTTCTCGCGGCCCGGGCCCGCGTATTCTGTTTGGCGGGTTCTTGCCTTAAAAAATGCTCCGTGAGATGAGCGTTTGGGGAAGTGAGTGTCCCCCGCCCATATCATCGAAGAAAGGGCAAAAAGCATGAAACTCGTATAGAGAATCCTGGACATCTGTGTCTTTTTATCCTTTCGGAAACTCAGCATTAACGCGTAGCCGCCAGGGGTCGATTGACTCTATCACGAAGAGGAATGTATCCTCGTGGGATTTTAAGGTCTTCTCGGCTATAGTAGTTCCATTTGTCCTTTTCTCGTTTTGCTAAGAATACATCACCAACGTCATCGAGACAGGCGCTCAGGACAACGTCACCTGTTGCACCTTTCAATGGTACAGTTCTGTAAGCCAGTACATCCCGGATTTTTGCCCGGTTAAGACCTGCCACCTGCACTGCCCGGATAATCATGTTCATTCCATCATAAGCATGAGCTGCGAAGGTTTCCGGCTCTTCACCAAAACGCTTCTTGAATGCCTCACAAAAATGAGTATACCTCTCGCTTTTACTATCGGGATTCCAGGGAGAAGTGCAGATGACTCCTTCGGCGTTTTCGCCGGCAATTTCGGCAAACTCGTCCAATAGGCACCGGTCACAGGCAAAATAAGGATGCTCCATGCCCATTGCTCGCATCTGATTAAGAATCTGTGCACCCTCAGGAGCATCGCCCCAATGGATAATTGCATCCAGATTCGCTTCCTTTAGACGTTCCAGTTGTAAAGAGAAATCGTCGATTCCCAGCTTATAGGCCATTTCCAGAATAACCGGATAGCCGAGGCGCCGACTTCCATCGCTGATTTCACGAACACCAAAGCGACCATAACGGTTACTTGCACGAATGATTCCAACTCTTTTAAGACCGAGTTTTCTGTATATGTAATCAACAAGCAAATAACTTTGCTGCCGGTCGTCACTGATACAGCGGAAGACCCAGGGGATATTCGTTTCGATGAATGTGGGGTCCGTGTCACCGGAATTCATCATGACGATTTCGGCCTTTAGCGCAACGCGGATAGCAATGTGACTGTTGGCACCATCTATAGTACCGAGAATCGCCCAGACTTTGTCTTTATATGCCAGTTTGACGATTTCGTTCCCGGAGGCACCCCAGAGCCCGTTATCGTTGCTAATGACCAGTTCGAAGGGGATATTACGCTTGAGATATCCTCCTTCGGCGTTTGCTTGTTCGATGGCAAGCCGTGCGCCCTGGAGCATCTTAATTCCCAACGGTTCCTCATGGCTTTTCCCGCCGGTAGCAACCGAGACAGTGGACATAATCGGACCAATAAATCCAATTTTAACAGTCTCTATATCCTCCGGCTCAGGTTTAGCCCGGCCGGGCCCGGTATATTCCATTTGCAGCAGGAAGTGTTCTTTGAAAGGTTTGACATGTCGGAATGGCTCGACGTCCTGTGCCGTCTTTGCATAAATTGTGTCCTGTCGCAGCCCCAAATCAGGGACTTCATAAGCGCTGGCAGAGTTGATTTTTCGAAGCAATTCAGTTGTTTCAGGATCAATTTCGATAACAGATGACGTTGATTCTGTTTTTATCTCTTTCTGCTCAGCACAGGATAGAGTACCTATTATTAAAGTAGCGAAAAGAAGAATTATATAGCGTTTCATATTTTGACCTCCTCACAATGACAACCATATAAATCTGGATAATGAATTAATTACCATTTTACCATATTTTCGTCTAATTTTCAGCTATTTAATCAGATTTTTCCGGCTTATTCAGGATTCTTTCCCTTAATCCTTTGTAATATCCGGTACCAATTGCCCATCCGAGTCCCTTTGAGGTTCCCACCCAGACATCGTTGCCGTCGAATTCTGTCCATAGGGCGTAATTATGGGGAATGCTTTTCGGCATATCAACGACTTCGAGAATTTCCTTGTTTCGACTGACAACCGCTTTGCCCCTGTGTGTATTGGGGTCCATGGTATACGTGACCCACGTATCTGTAGGAAAATCAGTCAGCACACCCAGGCCTTTGTCGGTTGCAAACCATGCTTCGTTGGCATCGCGGCCTTTGACGGCATTGCCGAAGTCGCTGGGCAGGCCCGTCTCATGTTCGTAGAAGCCGCGCCAATGCCGACCATCGTAGCGGTTCATGCCAAAGTAAGAGGACACCCATAAAATACTATCGATGTAACTCGTACCGGTAGTGATTACATGAACTACACCATCATCTCGATACAGGTCAATTTCCATCTCACCATCCGGATCGATATAATCCTTCCATGTTTCAGTGGCGGTATCGAATTCCAGCACGCCGCTTCCCCAGATGCCAAGATAAACCTTTCCATTGTTATAGGAGACGCCGTAGTTCCATATCTCTTCCATTGGCGCGTTTTTTTCCGTATATATCGACCATTCCCCGGTTACCGTATTATATCTGCTGGCGCCGGCGGTTGTTGCCGCCCAGATGTTATCATTTTCCACCGCCACTCCATAGACAACATCGTTTACCAGGCCGCTGTTTAGCTGGTGCCAGTGGTCGAATCTGCCTCCGCTGAATCGCGCCAGCCCACCGCCAAAAAGCCCCAGCCAAAGCTCTCCTGTCTTGGGATTTACATCCAGAGCAGAGACCACGCGCCAGGGCAGGCCATCCTCTTCCTTCCAGCTTTTAATCTTTAAGGTTTTTTTGTCGATACAGGCAAGACCATCTTCGCTACCCACCCAGACATTTGAACCATCTGCTCTAACAGCGAATATATGATCATTGGGAAGGCCGTCTTTGACCGTAAAATGCTTCCATTGCGTATAAATATAAGGCAGTTTCTCTTGTGTCGTGGTTTGCCCGGTCTGGCATAATGCTATTTCACTGAGTGAAAACATCATTAAAAATTCCATCATGACTATCAAATATTTCATATAATATTGCCTCTTCTTTATTTTCATCTAACTACAGTGTTTTTATGTACTCTATTAAGTCATTGAGCTGGTCTTTAGTCATATCATTTGTAACACCATGTTGGTCGTCGGGATTATATCTCGTCCATATCTCTTCAAGAGTCTCTGCGATTCCATTATGCAGATAAGGGGCGGAATCATAGATGTTATTAAGGTGTGGTGTGTCAAATTCCGATTCATGGTCGAGGATGAGCTTTGTCCCGATATTGTGTCGTTGCCGGTCGGTAAAAAGCGGAGGAAAATGACAGGTGGCGCAGCGATTACCTTTCGGGATAATCCTGCCATCATTGGTCATCATCCTTTCAAACATATTTTTCCCACGGCGTTGTGCATCGGTAAGCTCCGCCCCCAAAGGACGGTATCGATTCGGAGGCCGGGGTATTGTGCAAATGTAATTGTCCAATGCGGAGAGTTCCTCGGGCGTAAATGGCTGAATCCGTGTAAAAAAAACCGCTAAGCGTGGGCCGCACTGTCTTTGCAGGCTCGGATTCGTTCCTTCCCATTTGAATGGTGCGGTATCGAGTATCCCCCTCAGTGTTCGGTTATCAACGGGACAAATTCCAATCCCGTCCGGCTCTATATCGTAGGTCAGCCCGTCGACATGCCCATCGGGATGACAAGAATGACATGAAAACTGGCGATGATATGTGATATTGGCGCTGTGAAAAAGGCGTTCGCCATAGCGCACTTTCGTAATTACTTTCGGACCTCCAAGATCAATCCTTGCAGTCGATTCGAGCTTATCGAGGTCGATTACCGTCAACGAGTCATCCAGGGCGTTGGCAGCGAAAGCGGTTTTCCCATCCGGAGTAATTATAATCCCCCGCGGACTGTGCTTCGTGGGGATATGCGTTATAATGAATTCGGTAGGCTTACCCAGGTGGTTCGGGAACACGTGCTCGCGTTCATGAGTGGAAGCTTCTTGAAGCATTGATATGAGCTTCGGAATATCCACCACGGCGATGCGATTCGAGCCGGAACTTGTCACCAGGGCCAACTTGCCGTCCGGCGTTATTGCAACATCTGCCGGATCGGGAAAACACATGCCGGGCTCATCAAGGAGCACCTGGTCCACCCGGCCGTCCTTCCATACAATTCCAAGTCCGTTAGTAATCGTCCAGCCCTGAAGCAGCCGGGTCATCGGTACAAGATTTTTAGTGCGGTTCAGTGTAATCAAAGCGAATTTCCCGCTTGGGTGCCATTCGATGCCCTGAAGAAGGTTTGCCGCCGGGACAACAAAGCGGTCTTGTATTACGGCTCCGGCGGTATCAATAGCTGTAATCTCAGACTTTGATGGCGTGCGGAATTCCACAAAACGTGAAAGGTTATTGGTAACATAGATGAGCGAACCATCGGGAGAGCGTGATAATGACCAGGGGCTTCGAGACGCAGTGAGACGTTTGATTTCTTTCAACGTAATCGTATCAATCACTAAAATACTGTCTGCGGATGTATTGAGGACATATAAATGCTTTCCGGAAGCATCAGTCAGCACACCATGCGGTTCGTCGCCTACGTCAATGGTAGCAAGAACTTTTCGAGAAGGAACGTCGACAACAGTCACAGTGTCATCAAGACGATTACTCACATATGCTCTCGTCCCATCGGGGCTGAAAGTTACGTCCGTCGGATGATGACCGACTGCTATCTCAGCGACCTTTTGCAAATCCCGGACATTTACAACGATAATAGTGTGAGATGCTTCGCATGTAACGTATATTTCTTTGCCGTCGGGACTAAGGGCCATATTGAGCGGCGTCTTGTAGCGAAGTGCCTGATTAACTACTTGAGGCTCCGTCGGATGGGCAATCTTTTTCATAGCCTCGTCAAAATTAAAAGGCTTGTCATGCGCGTTTTCATGACATCCGAGACAGGTCTGAGATGTCACTTCTTTTAGGCCGGCCGCTTTTGCCGCACGGGGATCTCTCATTATCGCTTCCGGATAATAATCGCTGCCCGCACCGTGACATGCCTCACATCCGACACCTTCGTACAATGAATATGATTCTATCACACCTTTTGGGGGCTGATGATAAGCGGTCGTATGGCATCTCAAACACTCCTGGCTGGTCTGAGGAGCAACTTTCAATCCCTGCTCTTTCGCAATTTCGTACGCTTCGTCACTCGCAAGTACAGCGTATGCGCTTGCATGGTCGCTCATTCGCCATTTGCTGAATTGATAACCCATCATTGCGCCTTTATGGCAGGCTGCACAGGTGTGAGTCCCTATGTATCTACCTTCGCCTTTTTCAGAATCCGTCACATCCGGTAATTGCGGCACAGATCCAATCTTGAAGTCTTTGGGGGTCGGATGAGCAATATCAGACATGGCCTTCGCTATATCAAGCTTGGGCAATTTGTGAACGGCAACGTGAGAACCCTTTACCTGGTGGCATCCCATGCAGTCACTCATGGTCGGCATCATCAGGCCCGCTTTTTCCGCTGCCTGGCGATCCATCATAATAGCCGCATCCATGTACTCACTGCCCGGGCCGTGACATTTTTCGCATTGCACCCCATCTTGATAGAAAAATGTCTCATCTTTTTCCCATTCCTCCACGTGGGCACCGGTCGCATGGCACCCGAGACACATTGGCGATTCCTGGGGTTCCTGAGGTATGCCGCTCAGTTCGGCGATTTTTTTTGCTTCCGGCTTCGATAGGACGGCATACGCTCGGGCGTGTTTGGAAGCCAGCCATTTGCTGAACTGGTGCTCCATTCCTTTGCCCTGGTGACATGTCGCGCAGACTTTTACCCCAACGTAAATCGGATGCTTTTGGCTCTCTTCGTGAGCTAAAAGAAGACATGAAATAACCAACGTCATGATTAGAATCAGAAGATAAACACGCATCTTATAGTTCTTGTCCATATCAGGACCCCTGGATTACATTTATAATTTGATTTGAGTCCACGTCTTTAAGGTTTGTGATTTGTTTGTCCGGCCAGCGGATTTCAACCGTATCCGCTTTTTTGCTTTTGCCGAGTCCGAAATGGCATCTCGGGTCGGCCTGCGAAAGGTAGCCTGTTACAGGAATCAGATCCCGCATTTGTGTAAGCGAACCGGCAGTTATGATAACCCGCGCCCCAACAGCATCGCTTTTACCTCCCGGCAGCCGTGCCTGAACAGTCAGCCAATTGTATTTGTTGCCGCCATCGTTCCGCAGAAGCCTTGGGGAATCATTCAGATTAATTACCAGCAGGTCAAGGTCTCCATCATTGTCGTAATCGCCGTAAGTGGCACCACGCCCGACATATTTCTTTCTGAAATAGGAGCCTGATTTATTCGCGACATCCACAAAACGTCCCGTACCGTCGTTTCGCATGAGCACATCTTCTTCCGTATATTCATGATGCGCGTTGCCATTGGCGATGAAGATATCCAAATAACCATCGCAGTCATAATCGAACAAAACGCCGCCCCACCCGGTGTACTGCCCGCAGACAACGGCAAGGTTGGCCGGCTCCGTGCGGTCTTCGAAATAATCTTTTCTGTTCATAAGAAGACAGCCGTATCCCATGTCGGGAATGTAAATATCGAGCCAGCCGTCACGATCTATATCGCCGACCGCCGGCCCCATTGAAGAAACACCCTGCCCCCCTTCGCCAAAAGCCAGGCCCATCGTAAGACCCTCGTTTTCGAATGTCCCTTTGCCCGTGTTCTTAAAATAGTAGTTCTCCATTGCATCGTTGGGAATGTATAAGTCCAGGAATCCATCATTGTTCAGATCTGTAAGTGTAGCGCTCATCGCTCGTCCGTTTGGCTGAAAGATTCCCGCTGCTTTGGTGACATCGGTAAAAGTTCCATCACCATTGTTACGATACAGCGTGTCCGGCTGGCCTCTGTAGCTGAGTGGTCCGGGATAACCCGCCGCCGCATAATATGAACGAAATTTACCGCTGTCATATTCGAGATAATTTGCGACATAAACATCAAGGTCTCCATCGCCATCATAATCAAACCACGGCGACGAAAGGCTCCAGTTGGAATTGTCGAGCCCTGATGATTCTGATATGTCGGTAAAGGTTCCGTCTCCATTATTGCGGTAAAAAACATTCGGCCCGTAATTCAGGACATAAAGGTCGAGGTCGCCATCATTGTCAAAATCCGCTGCTGAGCAGCCGAATCCAAAACCTTCGTGGCCGACACCGGCTTCTTTGGTGACGTCACTGAATGTTCCATCTTTGTTATTTCGATACAGTGAGTTGGTAAGTTTTCCTCGAAGAGTCCGGCCCCGATTATCATTGACGGTTTTGAGCCAGCAACCATTGACAAAATAGATATCAAGCCAACCATCGCCATTATAATCAAAAAAGATCGTTCCAGCGCCCGTTCCTTCGACGATGTTGCTGAGATCAAAATCCCCGTAGCTATGCTTGAATTTAATACCCGCCTGCCCGGTCACATCGGTAAAAACCGGCAGAGTTTGCTCTGCTCCGCTGCTGACTGAAACCTGAAACATTAGCAGAAAAATTAGAATTCTCAAGAAATTCACTGGTTAGCTCCTCCATTGTGCTGTTTGGATTCCTGCAAGTTGTTCGACTTCAGTATGCCATCCCAAAGAGCTCCCATATCTGTCCATTCGGCGAAGGTTCGTTTCTCATCATTGGTCAATGCATCATTTTCACCCGGCGGCATCCGAGATATCTTTTGCTGTGAAAATGTATCGTCCCACGGTCTTGAGGTGTTTCGCCCGAATATGCGCCATATAAGAAGGCTGGTACGCGCCCTGCCCGGATGGACATATTTTCCAGAACCCGGTCGATCCCCCGGGGTAAGAAGGCTCTCATAACTGCGGTTAAAGCGGGTTTTATCGTCGGCTTGAGCGGCCGATGAGAGATCGTCTGTAAGGCGCAGAGCAGGAACAGCCTGGCTGTGACATCGGACGCATTTATTTGCTATGATCGGCATAACATCCCGCCGGAAATCGACCGTTCGCCTTTGCTCAGCAGGCAAGTTGAGTTTGACGGAAGATTTAGTAACAGCTTTTACCAGAACATTCTCCGGCGTAAGTTCACCATCCTCGTGACATCCAATACACCCTCTCGGTTCATGATTCTTGGCCCAAATCCAGCCACAGCTTCGCAGAGCGATACCATCAGCGTCCAATATTTGAAGCTCAACAGGAGTGCTGGCGGGTATTTCAATATTGAAAGAACCATCCCGCTCGATGTCTATTTCACCAAGAATTCGCCGCTGCACCAGGGGCATCTGTCCATAGCGAAAGACACTTGGACTTTCTGTTCCGGCTGATAAAACGCCTTCAAGGACACGAAGTCTTTTGACAGTTCCGCGGGGCATCCACTCCGGCTTAACAAGGTCGGAAATATAAACATCTAAACAATAAAGTTTACCGTTCGGGTCCTTTTCCGTGACCACACTCGAGCGCCCATCCGGTTCAGGGCGGGAATGCACAATCTTCGCCTGTATGTCATGATAGTTGGGGTCGTCAAAAATCTTCTCAAGCTGTCCGTTGGAAGGATCAAGTCGATAAACACCATGTGTATCGGTATCATCTTGCGATCTTCGAGACACGAGTATTTTCCCATCGGCAAGTGCTGAAGGAGAGTGGAATAGGCCATCCGATTCCCGCGTGATCTGTCGATAAGAATGAAGCGGTCTTCGCAAAAGTGTAGAACCGATACTGCCTGCACCGTCCCACCGAAGCTTTTCGGCTTCGATATAAACAGCCAGACCTTTTGTGGTCGTGCACGGCATACGTTTAATTGGCTTGCCCTTATCGGCATGGAACAACGCATAATCCGCGCCGTCGATGTTAATCCCGAACAGAGAAATGCGTCCGGAATGTTCCAGATTGAGTGTAGAACGACGCCGGCTTGCAAAGAGCAGGCGCCCATCGGACATGATAAACGGATCCATATTGTCGGACAGGTTGAAGGTCAGACGGCGTACCGCCGAACCATCGAGTTTACAGGAATACAGATTTGTGGTCGTGCCGGCACCATATTCATCCGAAGTTCCGTTTTCCATGCCCACAAAAGTCAACTGGTACCAGGGCTCCGTAGATACAATCGTGTAAAGTGTTGCCTGGTAATCCGGGCTTCGATAGTTACCTGTGCCGTTCGTGATCTGTCTTACATTCGAGCCGTCTATCTCCATCTCATAGATATTCCAGTTATTGTCGAATGTTTCCCTTCCGGCAAAAAGAATGTGGGAAGCGTCGAATGAAATAGAAGGATCACAGGCGCTCTGGAAATCCCGGCTCAATTCTTCTATGGAGGAATCCGGATTTACTTTTATAAGACGTGCTCCATTGCCGAAGTCCAGGAACGAATTGGCCGCGGATTTCTGCCGCTCAAGTGCCGTTTCTGTCTGTTGATTCGACGCCGGAGGCAGTTGTGTGACAATCAACGCATTCTCAATGCGGCCACGCAGTGGTGACACAGAAGTTGTGCTCTGTCTCGAAGCCTGTGTGACAATTCCACTCAATAAGATGGTAGCACAGCAGAAAAGGAGACTTCCTGAGCACTTCCGGCTATATCCATTATGTCCAAAACAGGCCTTGTTCACTCAAATACCTCTTTATTTTGAAAGAGGAAAAGTACATACCCCAAGAGTTTTACCCCAAAGTTAACTTTTTCGTTAGACAGAAAGTCCTGTACGCTCCATGCAATGATATGCTCCTAAAGACAATTCTTAAGTATAATTTTATATTAAGAAATAGGAAATTTGTCAAGTAAAATCCTTCTATCGGAAAAGCTTCTATAGAAGCGCATTTGCGTCTGAACCATCTTGGCCATACTCTGTGTACGCAGGGCTGTCTATAGCTTGTAAATACAATCTGCTCTTCCTGTAACAGACATAGAAATCGGCGTCTTTGCAGCAATTCTCTAACCGATCCGAATTGCATCCACCTCAATCTCAAACAGCAGGTCATCTCTGCAAATACAATTTTCCGCAATTACCACAGGGAATAAAGGAATTTTATTACTGATGCGGTACTTCTTGAATAGCGGCGCGTCTTCAGCATGTTTGAAATAGGCCAGACCTCTCGTGACGTCAGCCCAGTCCATGCCTCGTGACTCCAGAATCGCGTGCACTACCTGCATTGTCAGCGTCACCTGGGCCTCCGAGTCACCTACATGTGCCGTTATTCCGTTCGGGTCTATACTGGCCGTACCGGAAATATACAATCGTCGATGACCCGGCAGGTCAAGCTCCACCGCTCGGCTGAATGAGCTACCATATTTAAGAGCAGCAGATTGCAACGGCGAGCGCACTTCAAAAGCCCGCACCCCTTTACTTTTGGCTTTCACTGCCAGCAGACCGCCTACCAGCGCCGTCCCGGCTGAATTGCACCCGCCTACGCCCGTGCTGGCCGGAACCAACCCGTCATAAATCCGCTTGTTATGAAAAAAGTCGTCACGAATCTTGTTGAAATCACCATACCAGCCCAAAATATTATTATTATAAAACCATGTCCGTAAAACATGGCTGAATTCCATCCCGGCAGCCTCAAGCATCTCTTCCATCTGATCGAATATCACGCTTGCCTGCTCACTTCGCGATAGATGATCACGTCTCGGCAGCAACCCACCCAGATGGCAATACCGGGCATAGTCATCCTCGATTACGCTTCCTACTATTCTACCATCCAGTTCCAGTCGCTTGACCGATGTCCCTGAAACCGCCCGCAGGTGCACTCCGCAAAGATCCGAAGCATGCCCATCCTCAAGCCACGTAACTGGTGCGTCAATTCCGCCCATAGTGTCCTTGAGCATCTGCATGCCGGCCCCGTCCCTGTCCGGTATGCCGAATACCTCCTGTGAGATAACATGTGCCTTTCTCGCCCGAACAGCATCCGCCATTCTCTGAAAAAGTGACTGTGCAGGCTCGTTGCCCTCGGGTACCGAGGTCATAAAATATTCATGGAACGCCCCTCTGTTCAGCGTAATGATTTGTAAACCTGAAGAGGTATTTTTCTGGATGTCCACCGAACTTGTGATTTCGTCATTCCTCATTCAGTTCCCTTTCTGCACAGAGTTTTTTAGATAATAACGGCTGCTTAACTATGAATATTTAAAATTTTCTCCTAACTCCATGTATTTAGACACTTTGTCGGACTTCCTAATTTAAAGGCAAGTAGTTTCAAAATCCAAGCAAGCCTCATTATCAGTATTGAAAAAAGGTAATTTTAATATTTAGAAATACATTGTACAACAAAAGGTCCGCCTAATATCCGCCACATATTCAGAACCGATTTTTTGGAACAAGATATGTTAGCGTTTTTTAGGGACTTTATCGGATTGCATAAGTTGCCGCTTCAATAGTCGGCATTGTTTGCCTGTACATCCGTCTGAAATTAACTACGACTTATTGCGAATCCGAATTAAAGAAGCCCTGTAACCATTCGGTATACAAGGCTTTTTGTAAATGGGCGATACAGGACTCGAACCTGTGACCTCACGGGTGTGATCCGTGCGCTCTAGCCAACTGAGCTAATCGCCCTGTCGTTTTTTGACTTTTGTCCCTAACCGAATCAGAGGAAAATAAATTATAGCCGGCAAATTGCAAATCGTCAACTAAAAACTAAGTTGCGACAATGTTGACGCGTCCGAGTTTAACGCCCTTCATGCTTAATATTGTTTCCGCCATCTTATTTATTTCGCCGACACGGCCCCGCATTATTATTACTTCCAGACAATCGTGCTCGTCAAGGTGAACATGCAGAGAAGATATCACCTGCTGGGACGAATCCAAAGTATGCGTATGCTGGAGCTCTATAAGCGATTCGGTCAGTTTTGTTGAGTGATGGTCGTAAACCAGAAACACGGCGGCTACTGCTTTGGCTTTTGGATTGCCAAGCCGCTCTTCACTAAGCTGCCGCCGAACGAGATCGCGTATCGCCTCGGACCGGCTTTTATAACCCTGCCCGGCAATGAGCTTGTCAAACATCGAAAGCAGCTCTTTATCGAGTGACACCCCGATACGTTCGATTTCCGCCATTTTCATTTCTCAAGCAGCGGTGGGAACCTTTTAAATAATCTCGAGCCGGCGAAGAATAGCCTTTCCCCAGCGAATGCTGCGGATCTGCGAGAGTATAAGCAATAACAACACCAACAGCCAATAGCCGCTGAAACGCAAATAGTAAATGACGACATCGAATATGTCGCCGCCCTTGGCAGAAGACCACTTCACCAGTTCTTCGGGAGTAAATATCGCCCCCGGAACTATGCCGCCAAAGATTCTCTGCCACGGTAATAACAGAACAAGCATAAGCAGTGACAGGAAAAACGCCCTGCTGATATGGTTGATTCCGCCGAGTCTGCCGAGCATTGAGACTTTCAGGCTAAATAGCATCGACAAACAGTAAAGCGAAGCCGTTAGTATAAGCACGGCATTAACAATCCGAATTACCCAGCTCAAATACTCGAATGTCATACCGGACAAGAACTCCGCCGGGGGCCACGCAATGGCACGCTGCAGCTTATGCCCCGCCGCTTTGGTAATCTCCTCGTCAGGTTGATTTGGCTCGGCAGCTTCGTTCGGTTCGGTGGCTTCTTCGGGATCAGCAGCTTCTTCAGGTGCCGCTACTTCTTCCGGCACAATTGCTTCAACAGGCTTTTTTGCCTCCACAGCCAATTCCTGCAAAGGCTGGATAACTGCCTGTACGTCTTCACTGACAGGTTCCGCATTCTGTTCATCGGGATCGGGCAGACCACTCTTAACGGCTGGTTCGCTGCCGCCGGCCTGGTCGTCAATTTTGATGTAACCGGTATCCACAAGTAAAAAGGACGTCTGCAACAGCAGAAGGCACAAAAGGACGATAACGAAGAGAAAATTCTTCCATCCCTTGAAAACTCCAACAGCCTCGAGGCAATCGGTAGTATCAAGCAAACTGTTAGGACTGGCCTGGTTCTCATTCATTTTATATCTCCCTAATTCAGTATTTAGCATTTAACGTACAAAACTGTCGCCGCGCATCATACAAACTCAGACTCGCGTTTGTTTGATGCGGTTTACATGATCAATCCAATCATTATAAATTATCCCGGTCATAAGTGCAAAGAAATATTTTTTGAGTTGATCGGTTCGATCGCCCCATCGAGAAAAATATCTGACCGGCCGATAAAATCAGTGGTAACAGGTTCAATAACAATATCAGGCTGAATACCGTTGCCGTCGTATAATTTCCCATTCGGCTGAAAAGAGGCCATTGAAGAAAGATGGATTCTAATTTGGGAATTTCTGAGCCGATAAACCTGGTAACAACCGCTTCCGCCGCCGCTGGGATGCCAGATGCTCCAATACCACAAGCCGATACCTGCCAGCACCACAATAGCTACAAGAACATACAGACAAAGACTTCGCCTGTTTATTTTGACGGGCATCATTTTATTCTCCGATTTCGCGGAAACTGCCCCGGGCGGCTTCTATTGTCCTTTCGATGTCGTCCGTGCTGTGAGCTAACGAGACAAACATCGCCTCATAAGCACTTGGAGCAAGATAAATCCCCCGCCCGAGCATCCCGGCAAAGAATTTTTTGAAACGTTGGATATTGGTAGATTGCACATCGGCGAAAGTCCGCACCGGCCGGTCGGTGAAGAAACAGCTCTGAATCGAGCCTACCCGATTGATTGTCACGGCAACGCCGGCCCCTTTCGCCGCTTCCGTCAGGCCGGCCTCAAGCATTGCTGCCGAAGATTCGAGTTTCTCGTAGCAGCCTTTTTCAGCTAAAATATCGAGTGTCGCATTCGCCGCTGCAGTTGCAATCGGATTACCTGACAGGGTCCCCGCCTGATAGACCGGCCCGGTCGGGGCCAGTATGTCCATAATATCGACCCTGCCGCCAACAGCCGCCGCGGGCAGGCCTCCCCCGATGATCTTACCGAGGCATGTTATATCCGCTTTGATGCCGAAACGCTCCTGGGCGCCGCCGAGCGAGAGACGAAAACCCGTGATTACCTCGTCAAAAATCAAAAGCACCTCACCGGCGTCGCATAATTCCCGAATCGTCTCCAGATAACCTGCCACCGGGGGCACGACGCCCATATTCGCCCCTACCGGCTCAACCAGGACCGCTGCGATTTTGCCTTTGTGCCTGGCAAGCGCCGCCTTGACCGCTTCGATATCGTTATACGGAACCACAACGGTCAATTTCGCGACTGAATCCGGAACGCCGGCGCTCGATGCGATAGCACTCTCGGCCAGGCCTGAACCCGCAGCGACCAGCAAAGAATCGCTGTGCCCGTGATAACAACCGGCCATTTTGATGATGATGTCCTTTTTGGTATATCCGCGGGCCAAACGGATAGCCGTCATGACCGCCTCGGTACCGCTGCTGAGAAGACGAACCTTCTCGATCGAATCGAAGGCGGCGATGATTTTCTGTGCCAACTCCGTTTCCGCCAGCGTCGGCGCTCCGAACGAGGTGCCCTTCCGGGCTGCGGCCTCGACCGCTCCAATTACGCTCGGATGGGCATGGCCAAGGATCATAGGACCCCACGAGCCGACATAGTCGATGTATTCATTGCCATCGAGACAGAAGATTTTGGAGCCTTTTGCACCGGCGACAAAAACCGGACCCATATCCACGCCGCCAAAGGCCCGCACAGGCGAATTAACGCCGCCCGGTAGAACCCGGCAGGCCTCGGCAAAGGCCCGGGCCGATTCTCGATATCTGTTTTGGTTTTCTTCCATTTCGCCTGCTATCATAAGAATATCAGCAAAATAATCAAACGATTTACAAAACATCGCCGGATAATCCGGCCATGCATAATCGGCATCAGCACAACCTGTTTATGCGATTTCGGCCCGATATAGAGGTAGTCAGCCGGATTGAGCAAAGTTTTCAAGAAAATCTGCGGAATTTGACGATATTTACTTGATAGAGAAAACTTATTTGTGCTATAATCGTATATAGATATAGGCAGGCTTGAATTTATTATATTTTGAGTCGTTATCATAATCATATTTGTTTGTTTTATCATATCCTGAACCCGCCTGCCAAAGTGAAGGTTCTTTTTCATTCTGGCTTAAACCTTATAAGTCGAGGACAGTTTTGCGCACAAGATTTGCGCCCTTATGGAAGACAAAACAAATAGGCAGGTTTGAAAAACTTATCATAATTTGAAGTTGTTATCATTTTCGTTTTTGTTTCATATCTTCGACCTGCCTGCCGGATGTTCGGCTTGGATTCTTATGACACAAGCAGCCTTAAGGGCGAAACGACCCAATTGCGCGGAAGTTGTCGCCGAATCCGGTTTTATGAATTTGCTTGAACCGGCCGTTTTTGAGCGGAAAAAACGAAACATGGAGATTCGCTAAGAAACGGCGTTTAA
>CAZTDF010000040.1:21301-27541 GCA_964612465.1 uncultured Pirellulales bacterium | reverse complement strand
ATTTGAAAAAACAAACCCAATTTGCCGGAGGGATAAATTGATGCAATACAAGTAATAACAATGGCTTATGGAGATATATGGCAGTTTTGGCTCAAAAAAAACAAAGCCAATTCAAAGCCAATTTTGAACGGAATGGACATTATCTTGAACACAGAAGATTGCCGCGGCCCTACGGGCCTCGCAATGACAGAATGTGGAAGTTTCCCGGCAGGGCTACTTGAAAAAACAAAGCCAATTTTGTAATGGCCGAAATGAACGTAAATATTTATATGAAAAGAGATTACGTAGAAAATCATGCTTTGGAGGCGGCGAAAAATAAAGCCAAACAAACCCAATGTGCTGTGCAGGCAGAACCTGCGCAAACCATCCCCATCCCGATTCACGACAATCGGGATGAGGCTGCCACCCAAGATAAGGTTGAAAAAACAAAGCCAATTTGCCGGCAGGTGAAATTGGCGCAAAGTCTTTTTTGAAAGGAATTTATGGCAATAAACCGCTCTTCGAGGCACGAAAAAACAAAGCCAATTCAAAGCCAATCTGTATTCTCACGGCACGGGATTCTATCGAATCGGCGGTGCGTGGAATATGCCGACGTTGGCGATTGTGGGGCACAGGCGAGAGTCTACGATTCTGATTCTCACTTTCTCTGCTGTGATGTCGGGGAATCGGCAGATTCTTTTGTAGCCTACGGTTTGGCCCTCGGCGACCTGTTGCCATTTGCCGCCGGTTTGCACATCTACGGCGAATTTAGCGATTCTCTGGCCGAAGCCGCGGAGCTGCTCCTGGAACATTATGGTGTTGAAGGTTTTCTCGCCGGCCAGCGTGATTGTCATCTCGGCCTCGGTGGTCCAGTCGGGGGGCATCCAGCAGGTACCTGTGTCGCCGTCGAGGGCGTTAGCGGCTCTGAAGGCCGGCCCTCTTGTGGCCGAAGCGGTCGCCTTGGCGCCGTCGGCGAGGTTGGTCTTGAACGTCTCGCTCAGATACTGGCCGACCTCGGTGAGTACCTTGCAGTCGCGCCGGCTGAAAAGGCCGTCGCTGTTGGGCGGGATGTTCAGCAGGAAAACCGAGTTGCCTCCGACGCAGTTGAACCAGACATCGAGGATTTCTTCGGTGGTCTTAACTCGCTGCTTTTCATCGCGCCAGAACCAGCCGTGGCGGATGGACGTGTCGGTCTCGGCGGGATACCAGTGCAGATAACCGCCTTTGTCGAGAGACTCCTGCAATTTAGCAAGGCTGCCCAGGTCCTTTGCCGTCATATCTGGCCAGGTGAATTTATCCGGCGGGGCATCAATCGGGATAACGCTCCACTCGGCGGCTCGAGCATGGCCGGCTTCGTTGCCGCACCACCGCAGATCGGGGCCTTTGCCGAATATTACCGCCCCGGGCTGTAGCGTGCGGATTAGCTCGTACCAGTACTGGTAAGTGTATTTCTGGCCGCCCTTGCGTTTGGGATGGGCGCCGTCGAACCAGACCTCGTGGATCCGCCCGTACTCGGTGAGCAGTTCGTAGAGCTGGTTCATAAAGTACTCGTTGTAATCGTCGACGACGTATTTGAATGTCCGCACGTCCTTGAACGGCCGGCCCGGCACGGGTCGGGGAATCGTCCGCCCGGAATATTCGCTGAGGTTACCGTACAGGCCGGCGGGATTTTCGATCTGGTACAAATCAGCGGGTGACAAATACACGCCGATTTTCAGGCCGTACTTGCGGCAGGATTCGACCAGCTCTCGCAGGACGTCGCCCTTGCCGCCGCGCCAGTTGCTCGAAGCGACCGAATGAGTCGTGTATCGCGTCTGCCACAGGCAGAAGCCGTCGTGATGCTTGGCCGTTAGGATTACCTGTTTCATCCCGGCGGCTTTCATCATCCGGCACCACTGGTCGGTATCGAGTTTTTCAGGATTGAAGATTTTCGGGTCTTCTTCGCCGGTGCCCCACTCCCTGCCGGTGAAGGTGTTGACGCCGAAGTGGACAAAACCGATGAACTCAAGCTGCTGCCAGACGAGCTGCCGCGCAGATGGTCTGACGTCCACGGCTTTGCGGATAAGCTCTTTTCGTGCTGTCGCATTGTCCCGCTCGACCATGTCGTAAACGCGGACGTAATCGACCACGAAGTAATCGGGAAGTTTGGCCTTTGTTATGTCGCCGCCCCACTTGCCGATTTCCTCGGTGAGCTTTATGTATTGGGGCACCTGCGAGACGCCGCCGGCGCTGGTGCGCCAGGTTTCTTTGCCGTCGACGTAGAAAACGTATTGCTCGGCAGTCCAATGCAAAGCGAAAGTATGAAAACCTTCACTGACGCCGGGGATTGTTATTTCCCCGCTACTTGCGCTTTTGTGCTCTTTGCCGTAGCCGTCCCAGTGCAGGTTCTGCGTGATTTTGTCCTCGCGCCAGGGCTTTTCCATAATGTCGATTTCCGTGCCGTCCCTGCCTTCGTCACCGATCTTACCGACGGTGTTGGCATGCATCCAGAACGCAGGCCAGTGGCCTTCCTGCGTGGGGAACTTGCTCCGGCAGACCCAGTAACCGAACTTATGCTCGAATTTGCCCCTGGTGCGAAGGGCTCCGCTGGTGTACCGGTCGCCGTCCTTTTTCGTGCGGACAAGGAGGTTTCCATTGCCGTCCAGATAGGAGTCTTCCTTGACCCAGAATCCGTCCCGGCGTTTGAAGTCGCCGAGTATTTCCCATTTGGACTGGTCGATTTGAGTGCCGTCGAATTCGTCGCTCCAGGCAAGTTTCCACATTTTACCATCTGGAATCGGGGGCAGGAACTTATCTTTTGCCGTAGCTGCATTTGCGAACAGACTTACGGCAGCACAGAAGACTATCAATATTGTTACGTGATAAAATGCCTGGTTTTTCATGAGCCTCTTTCCTTTATGTTGTTTTTTAGCCGTGCGGCCGCTGGATAGCCCTGATGCCTGAGATGACCGTTGTTATCAGCATCAGTATGAAAACCACGGTTGCGAACCAGTATCCCCAGGCGGCAGTCTGGACATGGGCCATTTTGATTATTACCGTGCCGATGGCGAACGATTGAAGGAACATTTTGATCTTGCCGGACACAGTCGCAGCGAAATTGACGCCGCGGGATTCCGCAATGTGTCTCAATACCGTGACGAAAACCTCTCTCGCGATTAAAACGCCTGCCACGGACCAGTGAATCGCGGTTAAGACGCCGGGGCCCAGATCGAAAAGCTTGGGCTGACCGATTATTGCAAAGCAAATAAACGCCCCGCAGACCAGGATTTTATCGGCCAGAGGGTCGACCATTCGCCCGAACTTGCTGGCTACGTTCAACCTGCGTGCCGCTATGCCGTCGGCGATATCGGTCAGGCCGGCGATGACAAAGAGGATGAAAGCTACATCGAGAAAACCGGGAAACGGGATTTCACCGTCGGCGTAATACTTCGGGGCCATAAGAATCATAACCAGAAAGATAATGGTCAAAACCAACCGGCCCATAGTCAGAATATTCGGAAGCTGCTTTAACATAATCTGAAAGTTTACGTATTTAGCGACAAAATTCAATACTAAATCTGCTTAACGAGCAAATCATAATCTTGTGTTCCAACGACTTTTACCTCGATGAACTGTCCTGGCTTTGCCGAGCAGTGTTTTATTATGCAAATGCTGTCGATATCGGGGGCCTGCCCGTAATAGCGTCCCCTGCCGAGGCTGTCACGGTCAACCGAATCCACCAGGCAGGTAACTTTGTCACCGATTCTGTCTTTGTTTTGGGCAAACGCGATTTTCTGCTGGGTGAGCATAAGTTCATCAAAACGCTGCTGTTTGACCTCGTCCGGGACCTGGCCGGGCAATTCGGCGGCAGCAGTTCCGGATTCGGGATAGAACGTAAAGCAGCCCAGGGCATCAAACCTCGCCCACCTGACAAAGTCCATCAGCTCTTCGAACTGCCGGTCGGTTTCGCCCGGAAAGCCGACGATCAGTGTTGTTCGCAGCACAATATCGGACATAGCAAGACGCAAATCCTCGATCAGGCGCTGGAGTTTATCCCTGGTATCGGGCCGGCGCATCGACTCGAGGATCTTATCGTTTACGTGCTGGAGCGGGACATCAAGGTAGCGAACGATTTTCTCGCTCTTCGCGATGGCCTCTATCAATTCACCGTCAATCCCTGTCGGATACAGGTACATCAGCCGAAGCCATACCAAGCCGGCAATTTTCTCGAGTTCTTTCAGAAGAGCTGGCAAGCCGTTTTTTATTTTTAAATCGCGCCCGTAGCAGGTTGTGTCCTGTGCGATGATATTCAATTCGACCACGCCGGCGGAAACCAATTCTTCAGCCTCGGCGAGAACAAGATCCATGGATTTGCTTCGAAATCGACCTCTTATTGACGGTATCGTGCAAAAAGAGCAACGGTGATTGCAGCCTTCGCTGATTCGCAGGTACGCCCAATGTTGCGGAGTGATAAGTAACCTGCATCTGTCATCTACAACTCGGTCACTAACTGGAGACAATGGTTGGTTTGGATAAGAGTCTTCGCAACGTCCGCTGATATCGGAAGAAAAAGTTTTTTCGATTATTTTTGCAATATTATCCCGCTGACTGAGGCCAACAACGGCATCAATACCCTCTACCTTTTCGAGAAGCTCCGTTCCTAATCTTTCGCTGAGACAACCGGCAACAACAACTTTTTTTACGGCACCACTAAGCTTACGATCCACCGCGTGTCTTATCGCTTCGAGTGACTCAGCCTCGGCTGGGGCGATAAAACCGCAGGTATTGACGACAACAACATCGGCATTATCAGTCTCGGCAGTTATCGGAAAACCCGCCTGGACAATTTCAGCCAACATTCTTTCGCTATCAACCACGTTTTTCGGGCAGCCTAATGATACAAAACCGACAGTGATTTCTTGCTTTTTTCGTTCCATAAAACCCAAAAAATAGAGAAAAAAGGCACTTTTGCCCCAAAAAAAGGTAATATTTTCACTAATTCTATGGTAATCTACTTGACGATAAGAAGATATGCAATATAATAAATGAACATTCCGTCTATAAACAGTTCGGAAATGCATGGCGGCATTCCGCTTAATGAGCGTATGGTTTTAATGGCGATTCTAACATTATGAGCAGCAGCATAAGCCAAAAAGAAGTCCGTAATCATTGGCTGATTGTGGTTGTGGCTGCGGCAGTTTTACTTTGGATCGGAGAATGGGGGAGTATCTCCGCCCAAACAGATACGGAAAATGAAGCCGAGAGAACTCTGCGCGATCTGAAGATTAATGTTATTCCCGAACCGAATGTCCCTATACCCGATATTTATAGAGAACCGCCCGAAATCTCTCAGCAAATAGTAGGTGGCACACCGGAGTGGAGATTATCGTACTTCTGCAAGTACCATGAATCGGATAACTTAAAAAAAATTATCCATGAACAATTTGCAACCAAGCTATTCGATAAAAAAGGCAAAGAAACGAAATTGGTTGACTACACTGTCAGCAGCAATCCCGCCGTAAACCAACTGATAGTAAGATGTCCAGCTCGTGAAGACGCCGAGGCGGTACTGGACGTTCTCCATCAGGTGGATGTTAAGCCGGTTCAGATCAAGATAGATTGTCTGATCTCAGAGGTTTATGCGGATATGACATTTGACCGTGAAACCACTATAGCAATCGACAACTTGTTCGGTGAGAAGATCGTGATGAATCCCGCCGGGACGGCTTTCGGAGCTGATGTTCGACAATTGGTAATGGACGACGAATATCTTCCTGCGTTTCCAGGGGCCTCGCTCAGAGAAGTGGCACGATCTCGAATGGGCCTTAATATAGGGTATTTGAACGCTGCCGAAGCAGGCCATGGCTTCACGCTGTTAATCGACCTGCTCGAGTCGAGGGGCTACTTGAAAATTCTAATGAATCCAACGCTCGAAGTGGTCAACGGCGGAACTGCCAGAGTCTCATCAATGCAGAAAGTTCCGATAGACAGGACAACAATGCGCTCCACGATATCAGACTACTTGGAGACAAGTACTACATATGAAGATGTAGTTGACTCGCTTGAAATCACCGCCCACGTCTTCGGAGACGGCTACATCGGCCTGGAAACATCCATTATACTCGGTTCAAAGAACACGCCCGAAGGTGTAAAGCAAGTACCAATCATTACAAAAAAGCAAATCGATAATAAAGAGAACCGTATCAGACAGGGTGAAAGCCTCATAATCGGTGGAATCAGGAAGAACGAAGAGTTCGCGGTGGTTCGCGGCATTCCGATTCT
>CAZTDF010000040.1:0-21201 GCA_964612465.1 uncultured Pirellulales bacterium | reverse complement strand
GTAGAAAAAGCCCAGGCCCGAATCGACATCAGAGAGGCCGAGGAACGAGCCCATAAAGCAGAGGCAGAGCTAAGCAGAGTCGAAACTGACGCAGAGAAGACCAAGGCCGACGCCGAAAAAGCCAATGCCGAAGCTCAAGCAAAGACAAAGGCTGCTGAAGAAGCCAAAGCAGCCGCAGACAAAGCAATTGCCAACGCTAAAAAAGCCCAGGAAGAGGCTAATAAGGCTGAAGCCGAAGCCAAAGCAAAGATCAAAGCCGCCGAAGATGCCAAAAAAGAAAATCCTAACAAGCCCGAAGCCGGGGCTGAAAAATCAGCATCTCAAACCGAGCAGCCCACTGCCCCAAAGGCGGAAAAAGCTGATAATGTAAAGGCCAAAGAGGATAAGGCTGAGAGTAAAGCCTGACAAAATTTACAGAAATAGACCAGACAAATGAGATATCCGGCTAAGCCACGCCGTTGCCGTCTGTCAATCAACCGTAAGATTTCCGGGTGATATTGCTAAATCTAAATCTTTGATGAAGGGATACTCTATGGAAAATTTAAATATCAACAATCCTCTCAATCAACCAGCCCCTATTAACAAAGATATCGACAAACCAATCCCATTTGACGATTCCAACATAGGCGAAAAAGGTGTTTCACATGCCCCTTTGGACCTGGGCGGCACGAGTCCTGTCCAAATACCGAAGATTGAGATGCCTAAAACAGCGGCAAAAAAACCGACGGAAAAAATTGCTCCTACCGACCGAATTGTGAGCGTAAAGACCTTTTTCACAAAACTGCACCCCGGGGCTCTGAATTTTCTTGATGAGCAAATCACCAGATGGCTGAATGAAAATCCGGATGTTAAGATAAAACGAACAAATGTTGTTACGGGCCTGGTCCAGGCCAAAAAAATTGAGCCCAATATTATCATTACAATCTGGTATTGAGAATCCTTATCCAGGTTATCGCTTCTGAGACAGGCCGTCAAAACGCGCCCAGCAGTGAAACTTCCGAGGAGCACTCTTACCTGCGAATATAATCGGAGTCTAACAGCGATAATTCTCCTACCTATGGCGAGTTGGGAAATTCGTCCATATCTTAGAAAAATTCTTAACATAAACTCTTGACATATTGATCGATATACATTATTTTCCTTACTTTGTCTGTTTATATATAGCGTACGAGGTCAAGTTTTGTAAATTTTTTGGAGATCTTTTGTGGCTAAAGAGTTGGCACGGAAACTTATTAACGCAGGGGTGCATTTTGGACACGGCGTGAGCCGATGGGATCCAAAAATGGCTCCATTCATTTTCGCAAAACGCGGCAATATCCATATCATTGATGTCAAAAAAACCTTAACAGGGCTGCTAATCGCTAAAAAGCTTCTTGCTGAAGTAGTTTCTTCCGGCAAAGACGTCGTTTTCGTAGGCACAAAACGTCAGGCCCAAAAGGCTGTAGAATCTATTGCTGAAAAGTGCGGGATGCACTATGTTTCCCAGCGATGGCTTGGCGGTATGCTTACCAATTTTAGAACAATACGCTCCCGACTCCAGAGACTGGAGCAGTTAGAAGCTATGGCTGAGGATGGAACGCTCGATAGCGAGAGCAAAAAGCAGGCATCAAGGCTAAAACGCGAAATGCGAAAGATTAAAGCTAATCTGCAAGGCGTTCGGAATATGTCCCGTTTGCCGGGTGCTGTTGTCGTAGTTGACGCTAAGAAGGAATATCTTGCTCTTCGGGAAGCCAAAAAGCTGGATATTGCAACAGTAGGACTTCTCGATACTGATTCGGATCCTGACACGGTTGATGTGGCGATTCCTGCAAATGACGATTCGATCAGAGCGGTTGATCTGATACTCAACGAATTGGCTGATGCGGTGGCAATTGGCAAAACGATGACTGCAGTTCGTCAGGAAATACCACAACGGCCGAGGCGCGTCCGTCCAAAGAGACCGGCACTGGCCCGCGCCAGTGAAGAAAAACATCAAGCAACGAAAGCGATTGAGAAAAGCCCAGTACAGATTGCAGACACACCTTCGCAAGAAAGTCAAACAGAGCAGCAGGAACCCGGGTAAAAACGGCAAATAGCCAA
Source organism: uncultured Pirellulales bacterium (assembly GCA_964612465.1). Lineage (GTDB taxonomy): Bacteria > Planctomycetota > Phycisphaerae > Sedimentisphaerales > Anaerobacaceae > JAFGPJ01. The sequence goes on along the minus strand of CAZTDF010000040.1, from coordinate 19,122 downwards.
TAGTAGATAGTCCTTAGATATTTAGCCGGCGGTTCTACCGCCGGTTAGCATAATACGAGTAACAATCCACGAAGCACAAGAGAATAGGAGTTTTTAAGATGGCTGAGATTTCAGCAGCGATGGTTATGAAACTGCGGAAGATGAGCGGGCAGGGAATGATGGACTGCAAAAGAGCCCTTCAGGATACGGGTGGTGATATCGAGAAAGCAATGGATTTACTGAGAAAAAAAGGCCTCGCAACATTGGCCAAGCGTGCCGGTCGAGACACTTCCGAAGGTTTGGTCGTAAGCAAAATCAGCCCCGACAGTAAGACGGCAGCCCTGGCAACGCTTTGCTGCGAGACGGATTTTGTAGCCAAGAGCGACGATTTTGTGGCGACGGCACAAATTCTGGCCGACGTAGCCCTGGCCTGCCCGGCCGACGAAGGTATTGAGAATGTTCTTGAGACCTCTGCCGACGGCAAAAAATTTGGTGATATAATGACCGAATTAGTCAGTAAAACCGGCGAAAAAACCCAGGTTGGAGACTACGCCAAATACAAGCTCGACAGCCCGGGACTGATTAGCACTTATGTTCACTTCAATGAAAAAGTCGGCACAATGGTCCAGTTTGAGACCAGCGACGAAGCCATCGCAGCCGGAGACGTACTAAAAACTGCCTCAGACATAGCCATGCACATAACCGCAACCAAGCCCCTGGCGCTTGATAAAGACCAGATTGATCCTGAAACGATCGAGCGGGAAAAGGCCATTTTCACCGAGCAGGTTAAGAACAAGCCGGCGAATATCATAGATAAAATTGTCGAAGGCAAAATGAAGAAATTCTTCGCTGAGAACTGCCTTCTGCAGCAGCCTTTCGTCAAAGACGACAGTAAGTCTGTCGAGCAGGTCCTTGCTGAAGCGGCAAAACAAGCCGGCGGTGAGGCAAAAATAAAAAGATTTGTCCGATTTGAAGTCGGATAACTGGGATGCCTCGTGAAACGAGACGCGAGATGCCCTTCACGAGATATAAAAATGGCTCAGAGCAAATATCATCGCATTCTGTTGAAGCTTTCGGGCGAGAGTTTTTGCAAAGCAGGTCAGTTCGGGATCGATGGTGCCGCGCTTCAGTCAATTGCAGAGAGAATCGCTGAGATTTGCAAACTTGGGCCGCAGGTTGCGATTGTGGTCGGAGCAGGTAATATTCTAAGGGGGGAAAGCTTCTCTGAGACCAGTCATATTCCCAGGAATACAGCGGACTATATGGGGATGTTGGCTACGATAATCAATGCCTGTGCGCTCCAGGAAACGCTTGAGAAGCTCGGCCAGGAAACGAGGGTCCTCAGCGCAATAGACGTTCCAGCTCTGTGCGAGGGCTTTATTCGCAGAAGGGCCATTCGACACCTCGAACGCGGAAGGGTAGCGATATTAGCGGGCGGAACAGGAAATCCTTTCTTTACTACCGATACATGCGCGGCTCTGAGGGCTTCGGAACTTGACGCAGACCTGCTTATAAAAGCAACAAAAGTTCAGGGAGTTTACAGTGATGATCCTAAAAAAAATCCGGACGCACAGCTCTTTGAGAAATTATCTTATGACCAAGTGCTGACAAAGAAACTTAGAATAATGGATCATGCAGCAATAAGTCTTTGCCGGGACAACAATATCCCGATTATTGTTTTGAATATTTTCGAGAAGGGCGACATAACGAAGGCTCTTTGTGGCGAGCAAGTTGGTACCAAAATAGTAACTAATTGAGGTTGAAGATGCCTACCAAATCAATAGTCTCGGACACCGAATCCAAAATGAAAAAAGCTGTCGAAGTCCTGAAGGACGAGCTAAAAGCTGTCCGCAGCGGTAGAGCCGCAACAGGACTGGTCGAAAACATAAGGGCGGATTTTTACGGGACGCCTACGCCATTGAAGCAGATGGCAACCCTGGCAACGCCTCAAATGGATATGATTGTGATTAAGCCGTTCGATCCTGCCTCGATTAGAGAAATCGAAAAAGCAATCAAGGCCAGCGACCTGAGCATCGCGCCGATAATAGATGGAAAAATAATCAGACTTAATATCCCGGCACTAAGCGAGGAAAGAAGAAAACAGCTCGTTCAGCAGGCCAAACAGACCGGCGAACAGACAAAGGTTGGTATTCGCAATATACGAAGAGACGCAATCAAGCATCTCGAAAAGCAGCAAAAAGACAAACTCATCACTGAAGATGACCTCGAAAAAGGCAAGAAGCAAGTCGATGATATTACCAAGCAGTACACCGACAAAGTTGATGGGCTGATCAAAAACAAGTCGGATGAAATATTGCTCGATTGATTTTGTCAAAAAACGCACAAATCATAAGTTCACAAGACACAAGTCAGGCGTCTGATGTCCTTATGCTTTTGTGCCAATATTCACTGACTTAATTTTGGAGGTCAAAACGATGCGAGCAGAAAACAAAGCAAAAATCAAGCCACAAAAAAAGACCGGCAGAAGGCTGCTCAAGCTGGCATTGGCACTGTTAGTGATTCTGATTGTGTTCGTGCTCTTGCTTGTACCCGCAATCGTCTCATCCGGGAAGGGCCGTCAGATAATATTAGCTAAAATCAACGGTTCAATTGCCGGCAAAACAAACTTTGCCGACCTCTCGATGGGCTGGCTTAAGGGCATCAAGGTTGCAGATTTCAGCTTTAACGACAATGCCGGCCAAATCTCCGTTCAGGTCAGGGAAATCGCCACAAAACCACATTACGGCTCCATTTTGACCGGCAATTTATCCTTTGGTCAAACCTTGATTGACACGCCGAACGTCCAGATTAATCTTAAAGACTTACAGGCACAAAAGGCCAAAAGCCCCGGCTCAAAACGGCCGGCCGGCAAAGGAATGCAGCCTGTCGTATTGCCGGTAAAAAGAATGGAGCTTGTCCTCAGTGACGGCAATGTTAAAGTCACCGATCCGAAATCCGGAACAGTCGAGCTGTCGCGGATAAACTCAAAAATCAACTTGCAGCCGCTCGGACAGCAATCAAATTTCGATCTTACAATGGCAGTAGCCCAGGCGGGCAAAACCTCTCAGATTCAAGTCGCCAGCACAATTACTCCAAAGCAGCAAACCGGATGGAGCCTCAAGGGTACGAGCGGCGATTTGACTGTCGATGTGAACGATCTGGACCTCGAATCTCTGGGGCCGATCTTAGCGTTGGCCGGAGTCGATATCCAGGCCAAAGGGCTCGTCGGAGCTCACGCAACCGGTCAAATCAAAGACGGCCAGGTCGGAGATATTAACGCCGGACTAAAAGCAAAGAATCTGCTGGTAACTGGGGCCGTGCTAAAAGGTGACAGATTACAGACCGGCGATCTGGATATTAGTGTGAAGCTGAACCAGCAAAAGGAATCGATAAATATCGACAACCTGCAGCTAAAGAGCGATTGGGCTTCCGTCACGGCCAGCGGGATTGTCCCTACTACATTTAAGTCTCTGGACGACCTTCTTGGTCCTAAGTCAAATTACAACTTGAAAGGCAAATTCAACTGCGATTTAGCCGCAGTCTCATCCCAAATGCCCAAAACTCTGGGGCTCAAAGAAGGCATGCAGCTAACATCGGGACAGTTGAACGGCAATGTCGAAACTTCCCCCAAAACCGGCGGCCAAAAACAAATCCAGGCCAACGCAACTATCACCGCCCTGGAGGGCACCGTCGAAGGCAAGAAAATCGCACTGTCCCAACCTATCGAGGCTGAAGCGCAAATTTCATCAGATAAAGCCGGCATAAACTTCGATAAAGTCGACGTCTCAGCTTCATTTGTCAAAATCAATTGCGCAGGCAGCACCAAATTGGTGAAATACAGTGCCGAGGCGGACCTGGCAAAACTGCAGGCGGAATTAGGGCAGTTCGTCAATATCGGCCAATACCAGATGTCCGGAGTGCTTCAGGAAGCAGGGCAGATTTCTATCGAAGAAAATAGAATTGCCGCTTCCGGCTCAGGGACAGTTAAAAATCTTCGTATGAGTTCAGAGGAAGGACTCAGTGCTTCAGAGCCGATGGCGAACATAGATTTCGCCGTAAATATGGACAGGAAGAAGAACCTTGTGGCCGTCGACTCGGTAATTGCCAATGCGAGCCTGGGCCGGTTCAGCGTAAAAAACGGCATTGTTCCGCTGGGTGCCGAGCCAGCGACACCTTTAAGCATGGCGATATCAGCAAATAACGTCAACTTCGAGAAAGTTCGCCCGTTCGCCGTTATGTTCGCTTCTTTTCCGAAGGACATGCAATTGGCCGGCATCGCAGAGTCAACAATCTCTGTCAGCTCAGAAAAGAAAACATATAAAATCACAACCGACTCGACAAAAATTAAAGGCCTGAAGCTCAGCTCGCCCGGCAAGAAGCCCTTCGAGCAGAACGAAGTGACGCTCGCCTTCGAAGCGGAACTCGATCCCGAACAAAAAGCGATTAACGTCAAAACCCTGCAGCTCGAAAGCCCGCAAATAAAAATCACAAAGGGCCAATTCTCCCAGGTCACAAAAGACGGCAAGACCACGTTGCAGGGACAGGCCGATTGTGAATATGACTGGTCGGCTGTCAGCGCCGTGGCGGCACCTTATCTGCCGGAGGACCTGTCACTTCAAGGCAAAAGAAAAGACGCCGTCAGTTTTATCAGCGAATACCCGGCCGACCAAACGGACAAACTAATGTCCAATCTCAATGCCAAAGCCAATGTAGGCTTTGAAAAGGCCGGTTACATGGGGCTTGATTTCGGTCCCACCGATGTCAACGTCCAGGTGCAGAACGGATTGTTGAACATCGCACCGTTTACGACGACCGTCAACGAGGGACAGTTCAACTTTGCCGGCGGTGCGGATTTCAAACTAAAACCCGCTCTCTTCAAAGCCGCCAAACCGATGCAGATAGTAAAGGATATTAAAGTCAACGATGCGACAACAAAGAAACTTTTGAAATACGTCAATCCCATTTTTGGTGACGCCGTCAATGTCAGCGGCATTGCAAACTTCAATTGTGAGCAACTGGCCATACCGCTCAGTGCCGAAGCGAAGAACGACACGGTCGTAATCGGCACGATATCGATCAGCGAATTAAAATTGCAGGCCTCGGATTTGCTGGGGCAGATTCTTGCTGTAGCCGGCGGCAGCGCCCGCGGCACAATGTTGAACATGCACCCGACTAAATTAGTTCTCCAGAAGGGTGTTCTGCGATACGACGACATGCAAATCGACGTAGACGGTAACCCAATTAATTTCAAAGGCTCAATCGGCCTGGATAAGAGTCTGGATATGACCGTGACTTTGCCTTATACTACCGCAGGTCAAACAGTGAAGCTTGGCAGAGAAACATCCGGCTCAAGGATTACGCTGCCACTCAAGGGCACGGTCGATAAGCCCCAGCTCGATACGGGCAAGCTCCTCGAATTACAATTAAAGGAACACGGAGAGGAACTGTTGCGAAGGGGTCTTGAAGACATATTCAAGTAGTACAAAGCAACCGGTTTTGTCGCCTGTCGCCGGCAAGCCAAAAAAAACTTTATTCGGCCTGCAATCCTGCTGTGCAGGACTTCATCCGAATCGACAGATGCCGCCCTGCGATTGAAAGGGACAAAGATGCTGACACTTGAGAAGCTATTGACTACACCTACTACACAGCTCGGCAAAGCAGGCCGCTTCGTGGTTTTTCAAATCAAGCTCTGGTCGCACTGCGCCAGACTCCTGAAGATAAACCGCTCAGGCCAGCAGGCAGCCGCTCTGTCATATCACACAATCTTCGGAATTGTCCCCCTGGCGATAGTAACGCTTTTGATATTTCAGTCGTTTCCAACTTACAGCTACATCGGGGAGAAGGTAAAGAACTTCATATATGACCAGGCCAACCTTACAGCCTTTAATAGCCCGGTTAACAACAGCGATAATCCCGAAGAAACTATCAAGCTTACCGAACACCTTGACGCTATCGTTGCGCGGTTCTTCGCCGAGACAAATAAGGGACAAATCGGGCTGTTCAGCATATTGATTGTTATTTGGGCCGCATTGGCTCTGCTTGCAACGATAGAGAAATCGTTTAACAATATCTGGCACGTCGCGACCGGCAGAAATTTTCTGCATCGGATTATCAGCTACTGGGCGCTTTTGACTCTCGGGCCATTGCTTCTCGGAGCCGGTATATACGTCATCACGCAATATTCGAAAATCGCGAATATCCAGGAAACCGTACTGTCACATGTGGCCCCTGCAATCCTATCCTATATTGTAGCTACCGTCGCCTTCTTTCTGCTCTACTTTGTTATGCCTAACACAAAAGTCAACTTCAAGGCCGCCATCTGGGGTGCGGCAATAGCGGCCCTGGTCTGGATGGCGGCCAAAAGCATCTTCGGATATTGTATAACGGAACTGGGGCTGTATCGCACGGTTTACGGTGTAATGGCGCTGATTCCCATGACGGTGGTCTGGGTTTATATTACCTGGCTGACTGTGTTGTTTGGTCTGCAGTTGACATATACCACTCAGCACTTAAAGAGCCTCGACGCCGCAGAAATCGCCGCCGCCAGACAAACCGAGGAGTATTTCATAGCCAACGACCTGACCATAATCAATATCGTCAGAGAGATCGCCGCTGCTTTCCAAAACAATCAGGCTCCGGTCCCGCCTGAGGAGATATGCCGCAAATTAGATATTCCCGCCGAGTTCGGGCAGAAAATCCTCGACCATCTTGTCAACAGCAGGCTCATAGTCAGGACATCCGAGCCTGTGACAGGTTTCCTGCCGGCCAGGGACCCGGCAAATATCAAACTATCCGACATTACCGAAGCTATAGCTGCCACTGGCTTTGCACAATCCGGAACTGACCAGGCAGATCGTTTGAAGGAAATAGCTCAATCCCAACGAAGCGCCTTGGCACGGTATACTCTAAAGCAAATCTTAAATCCTAAGCAGGATAATGCGGCTCCGGACAACGATACACAGGACTCAACTGCCTGAAAAGCTTAAGATTAATGCAGCCACAGCTTTGTAAATAAAGAGCAAGCCGAAGAAAAACAGTGCTACGGCACAGATCATCAGCACGATTCGCTGGCTGCGGGGTCCGAACAGGCCGGTGCCTTTGAAACTCGCCCACGACAAGGCGCTCAGCCAGATAAAATCACACAGCCAATGAACGACGGCAAATAACGCAAAAGCCCATATTCCCATGCCGGTTGCGGTGGTAGCAAGGGCCAGTCCGACTGTAGCCCACCAGAACAGAAAGTACGGATTACCCACCGACAGTATTATCCCCGCCAGCAATGGCGCGCTTTTGGCAACTTTAGTTTCCTGTTGTTCCGCGGAACGCAAACTCTTCAGCATACCAACTGCCATCATCAACAGAAACGCCCCGCCGGCCAGGCCGATTACAATTTGTGCCGTCGGCAGCTTTAGAATTCGACCCATCCCCAAAACAATCAAGACCATCAACGGAAATTCGATAATGCCGTGGCCGATGGCTAAGAGCATGCCGGCGTATCGCGAGCGTGAGCCCATCCCGATTGCCGCCGCCGTCACCGGCCCCGGCGCCATAACCCCCGAAAGAGATATCAAAAATACCTGAAATAAAAAAAGCAGCAATGTCACGATGTCACCAACCTATTCGCCAATGATTTTTACCAGGACTCTTTTTTTTCTTTTGCCGTCGAACTCGCCATAGAATATCTGCTCCCACGGGCCGAAATCGAGCTTGCCGCCGGTTACGGCCGCGACCACCTCCCTGCCCATGACACTGCGCTTAAGGTGGGCGTCAGCGTTGTCTTCGAAACCATTGTGCTGATACTGCGAGTGAGGCTTTTCCGGCGCTAATTTTTCCAGCCAGATCTCGAAGTCGTTATGAAGTCCGGATTCATCATCATTAATAAAAACGCTGGCGGTTATGTGCATGGCATTGCAGAGCAAAAAGCCTTCCTCGATGCCGCTTTCTCTCAGACACTCTTCAACCTCCGGCGTGATGTTAATATATTGCCGCCTGCTTGAAGTATTGAACCAAAGCTCTTTTCTGTAACTTTTCATAAATCTTCTTTCTCCTTTTGCAAAATGGATTAGAGTCTGCTTCTTATCTGGTCTAATCGTTTCCTGGCTTGCGGGTCTGTCGCAAATAACTCTTCAAGCTTTTGACAGGAATATTCATCACAATAAGCACAATTTTCAATATGCTTTTCTCTCACACACTTTCGCATATGACAGTTCCTGCTGCCCGAGAACAGCCTCTTGCCTTCTGCACAACACCCATCGCAGTCAGTAATATTCTCCGGTTTACATTCTTCACCGTAGTGCTCTTTGATTTGCTGGGCAATCTCCACTCTCATTTTGTGTTTTTTCTCGTCGTTCTTCTCCCTCGTTGCCAAATAAATGGCACAGCCATAACAATTCAAGCCGCAACAACTAACCATTTCATCCATTTTTTCACTCATTTAAATATAATTACCTTTAGTCTAATAGTTTTCTATAGACTTCTTCGATGGTATCGACCATCGTATCCGGGGCGAACATCTCTTTTACGGATTCTCTGCCCTGCTCGCCAAGTTTTTTCCTCAAGCTTTCATCTTTTATCAACTCGGCACATGCGGCGATAAGTTGCCCAACATTTTTCGGCTCAATCAGTCGGCCCGTGTTTTCATTCACCACTTCCCTTGCGCCGTCAACATCGAAAGATATGGCAGGTCTGCCGCACAGCATCGCCTGGGGCAGCGTCCGTGCGAGACCTTCTCTGAGCGAGCAGTGGACAAGCATGTCCGATGATTGTATGGCCAGCGGAATTTGGCTCGGCGGCAAAAGGCCCGTGAATTTAAACCGATCGGCCAATCCCAGCTCGCGAGCCTGCTGTTTGTAATGTCCCGAAAGATTGCCGTCGCCGACGAACAGCCAGATGCAATTCGCAAACCGCTCCGAAAGCTCTCTGGCCGACTCGATGATATATTCGTGTCCCTTGAGCATGAACAGCCGGGCAACGGTGACAAGCACAACCGAATCTTCAGCAATTCCGTGCTTTCGGCGAAAATCGTTTCTACGCTCCTGCGAAATCGGCTCCAGGAAGTCGTCCTCATCTATGGCCGAATATGCAGTGACGTACTGCTCGGGCCTGCCGATCCCCACGGCGGTCGACTGAGCCGTCATGGCATCCGCGACGCTGATAAACGAATCCGTTCGCTTCGCTGCCGACTTCTCTATCGCGATGTAGAACTTGTTTAAAGCTTCGCTCTGATAGGGATGGAAAGCAAGCCCATGTAATGTATGGACAATTTTGAGTTTTGGATTTTGAGTTTTGAGTTTATTTCCCGCGAATCGGCCCAATATCCCCGCCTTGGCGGAATGAGTATGAACGATGTCCGGCTGCAACTGCCGAAGCAGCTTCTTAATCCGGAAGTAGCTTACGGCATCGTTAAAAGGATTGATTGCCCGGCGAAGCCTGTCAACAACAACGACCTTATAGTCCTGTCCCTGTGCCTGGTTGAACAACTCGCCCTCCGGCCCCAACGCCGGCCCGGTCATCAGCGTGACATCATGCCCCCGCTGCGCCAGGACTTTACAAGTGATAAGCGTGTTCTCCTGCGCACCACCTAAGATTAGCCTTGTTATAATATGAACAATCTTCAATATTGAATCCACATTAGACATAAACCCGCAGGCGGAGCGAGCCGGCCGGCTGCGGTTCGGTCTTTTGCTTCGAGTATTTCATTCATCTTTTCGGGCTTCCATCTGCCCACACCTACTTCAACCAGAGTGCCGACGATATTTCTAACCATATTATACAGGAAACCGTCGCCTTCGACATTAACATATATCCACTTGTCCTCGGCTGTGACATCACAGCGGAAAATTGTCCGGACGGAACTCTCCCGCCTGTCGGCGGCGGATGCGAAGGATTTGAAATCTTTTGTCCCAACGAGCAGTTGAGCTGCCCTGTTCATCGCCGGGACGTTAAGTTTCTTCGGTAAGTACCAGCACTGATTCAGCCGGAGCACGGGCCGGTATCGACCGGTGTAAATCGTATAGCGATAGAGTTTATTCTTAACACTGCCGAACAAGTCGAATTCCCCTGGTGCTTCTTCGGCGGATGTCACGACTATCTCGGGCGGAAGCCGGTCGTTGATCGCATCGGCAAAATTTTCCGTGGGGATGGGCGATTCGATCTCGAACAATGCAACTTGTCCCAGGGCGCTGACGCCGGCATCGGTCCGGCTGGCGCCGTGGACGTAAGTTTTGATTCCGACGAGATTCGAAAGGGCCTCGACAAGCTCACCCTGGATAGTTCTCTCGCCCGGTTGTATTTGCCAGCCGTGATACCGGCTGCCATCGTACTGCACGGTGAGTTTTATCTTGCGAACAGCCATGCCGGCTATTAAAGCAATTTTTCAGCGATTTGAACAGCGTTAAGAGCGGCACCTTTTCGCAACTGGTCACCGGCTACCCAGAGATTTATGCCTCGATTTTCAGGGATTGATTCATCCTGGCGGATCCTACCGACCAAAATATCATCTTTGCCGGAAGCATCAATCGGCATCGGGAAGCGGTTATGCTCGCGGTCATCCAATACCGTCACGCCCATCGCGGTGCTCAAAAGGTCTCTTACCTGGTCCGGCGTAATCGGATCGGCAAACTCCAGGTTAATGCTCTCGCAGTGCGCCCGGAAAACGGGAATACGAATGCAAGTACAGGTAATGGCAATCTCCGGACAGTCGAATATCTTGCGGGTCTCATTGACCATCTTGACCTCTTCCAGATTGTATCCGTTTGGCTGGAGTGCAGCATCATGGCTGAAGACATTAAATGCAATCTGATACTTGAACGCCTTGCATGTCGGCTCTTTGCCGGCAAGAATTTCGCGCGTCTGCTGCTCCAGCTCAAGCATTGCCGACTGACCCGCTCCACTGGAGGCTTGATAAGTGCTGATAACCATCCGTTTGACAGGATTTGCCTTGTGCAGCGGCCAGACCGGCACAATACCGATAATTGTCGAGCAGTTAGGATTCGCGATGATACCCTTATTGGCCGCGATTGCCTGCGGATTGATTTCCGGGATCACCAGCGGAACTTCCGGGTCCATTCGATAGGCCGAAGAGTTATCCACAACAACAGCACCGGCCTCGACCGCAGGCGGGGCAAATTCCTTGCTGCGAGACGCCCCGGCACTGAATAAAGCGATATCAATCCCAGTGAAACTATTCTTCGTCAATTCCTCAACAATGTAAGTCTTACCCTTAAATTCGATTTTCTTGCCGGCCGACCGAATGCTTGCAAGCATCTTCAAAGAATCGAACGGAAAATCCCGCTCTTCGAGAATTCTAAGAAATTCCTGACCGACCGCGCCGGTCACTCCTGCTATCGCAAGTTTACAACTCATGACTACATGCTCCCAAATCTTATACCCAAACTTAAGGGCAGCCGAATCGGACTGCCCATCAAACTTCTCGGAAAATCACTATCGGCACATTATAGCGTCTCTACTACCAAAATGCAACACTCTTATCAATATTTTTCGCCATTCAATATTCAACTACGAGCCTTGTCCGCCGATGTTCGCTGCCATACCGCTGCCATTAGGGAGGCTGTGATAATGCAGATGAATACGAATATCGCTGCCGGCATGGCCGTTTTCTCGCTAAAATGCTTCAACGCCAGAACCGTCCCCAGACCGGCGTTCTGCATCCCAATCTCGATAGCAAGCGTCCGCCTTCTGGGTACCTCCATCCGAAAAATCGACCCAACGCCATAGCCTGCCAGCATCCCATAAACATTCAAAACGACCCCAGCGGCCACGATAACCGCCGTAACCTGCGCGAGGTAAGACTTGTTAAGAGCTATCACGAGCGAGCAAATGAATATAATGAATGTTACCGATATCGCCGGGAAAACAGGCAGAATCCTCTCGACCCTGCTCTTGAAGTAATGCCTCACTCCGAATCCGACAAACAACGGCACTATCACCATTTTCATAACACTGGCCACCATATCCATGAATGGAATTTCCAGCATCGACCCCGCTAATAGAAATGTCAATCCCGGCGTCAATAACGGACACAACAGCGTCGAGACCGTTGTCAGCGAAACAGAATAGGCCGTATCCGCCTTAGCGATGTAACTCATCACATTGCTCGCCATAGCCCCCGGCGCCGAGCCGGTCAGTATCAATCCAACCGCAATCTCCGGCGGCAGATTAAACAGCTTAGACAGAAGAAACGCCCCTACCGGCATAAGACTGAACTGCGCCGCCGAGCCGACTAAAACGATAAGCGGTCTTTGCGCGATTCGCTTAAAATCCTCGACCTGCAGTACCACCCCGATCCCGAACATGGTCAGCGCAAAAAACCAGTCCATGTAGCCCTTCAGAGCCACAAACGACCCCGGCCAAAAATACGCCGCCACCCCAAACAAAACCACCCAAACCGCAAAATATTTCGTATAAAATGACAATACCTTTTTCAGCATTCCACAAGTATAAATCTCACCTATCAGGGTGACAATATATAATTATCCCGACCTTATTGGTATCTCGCTTACCGTTTGGCCAAACGTGATTTTTCGGGTTCATTACTCATGCCAGGATGTCTTTGTAGTCGGCGCAGAATTTTTTTCTTTTGCACTGGGGGCAGTGGGTGCCTCTCCAGATGTTGTCGAATTGCTCCATGACTTTTCCAACGATTACTTGATCGTCGGTAATGATGCCGGACTCGAAGTTTCTTTTGTGCTCGCTTTTTGCGCCCATGCCGGCACCGGTGAGATTGGCACTGCCGGTGTAAGCAAATCTACCGTCAATGACCACGGCTTTGAGATGGACCCGCGGGCACAAAATACGCTCCATGCCGGAAATCAAATTCGGGTATTTATCGAAATCCCTTCTAAAAGCCGGCCCCGGCTCCTTTGCGTGCAGCAGTCTGATCTCTACCTGTCTTTTGATCAAATCGGACAGAATCTCAAGAAACGGCACCATCCCGCCGGCTTTATCCACATGAAGGTCTTTCAAATCGGACGTTGCTATCCAGAGAAACCTACGGGCCTTGCCAATTCGGCCGCAAATCACCTTCTGGTATATATCCCTGTCTGTAATAAATTCAAGCATTCCAAGTGAATCCGAATTTCAATCGTCCATGCGATCTCATTTTACTGGCGAACTAACAGCAACGCAATATGACATTCGAAATCCGGTATAAAGCTGTTGAATTCCAGTATTATTATCGGCACCGCCGAATCAATGATCGAGATGCACTTTAAACGAAAGGAACGAATATAAATAGAAAGGGGAAGATATTCGTTAAAAATCTTGAGGGCTGTTTTCGTTTGATTTATTGCTGCTTTTTATGGTTTCTCTGTAGGCTGTTGATGAGTCTCTTGATCCTGCTGGTCCCCGGTTTTTTCCTCTTTCTTGGCTTGGGGCTCTTTCTCCTGCTGTCTCTGAAGCTCCTTTTTTTCGGTTTTTTCGCGTTGGATTGCGTCGTATATTTCTCTTCGATGAACCGGAATACACTTCGGAGCCGTTATACCAAGACGAACCTTATCTCCACGAACATCAACGATTATAATCTCGACGTCGTCGCCGATCATAATTGACTCATCTCTTTGTCTGCTTAGAACCAACATTGCTAACTCCTTTTGCCGACTGGTCTTATCATATTATATATTACGAAAATCCCAGCCAACTGTTCGTCCTGTTGCTCCTCAAATATATTTATATACTCTTGTTTCATAAATACTTAGCTTAAAACCGCATCAATAAACAAATTTTTGACACAAATATATTTCGGCTAATTTCGAGACCAAAAACAACCACTTTTGTCTTTTTTTGGTTAATTAAGTCTGAATTTAACGATTTAGAAGTATATATGCTTTGAATACAAGCACTTATATGAAACAAAAGACATGAAAAAAGATATGTCAATTTTGCCGGACTCGGTCTATTTTGCTACTTTATCTCATGTTTTCGCCAGTATTCATAGCGAATAGCCATCCAGTAGCCGGCAATCGAACCCAATGTACCGAAAGTCACCATTTGTACCGGAAGTACGGAAATAACCGAATTAGAGAAAAAAGCTGCGGGCCAGTTTTGAACCAGATACGGCACTTCTTTTGCGTAAACGGTTGCCATAAAAGCAGTTACGAAAGCACTGGCGATTGAGGGCCAAATATAGCTGACATTAAAAAATTTCTTTGCTACGAACGCGGCACACCCAAAGGAGACTAATACGGCAAAAACAACCTGCCCGACAGCCGGTTGGGCGACGACCGAGCCCAGGTTGCTATCGAGTACTCTAACATCCTGAGCGACTATCCTGATACAAAATTGAGCTACGAAACCTGAGCAGACCAGAGCAAGAATTGCATTCAAATATTTTCCCGGCCCCGAATTTGATTTCTTCTGTGTCTGCTCCAGTTTTTTGCTCGAACAGATTTCCCGGCCTAACAGCACCCCAGCAAAGCCAGCAGCAACAACAAGAAGCCAGAAAAAAGGTTCCAATCTAAGCGACGCAGCAAGTGCCTGACGCTGTGCGGCAGTTGGATTAAGCTGTATCAGACCGGCCATGCTGCCGGAGCGTACGGCCCAAATAGCCAGGCCGGACGGGACCGCCAGAATTCCGATTTCCCGTCCGAACGGCCAGGAAACAAAATAGCCGATAAAGCCCGCGACAAATGCTAAACTCACCAATAACACTGCGCCTCTGGAGCCCATAGCTTCGACCGCGCTGAATGGTTCTGCCAGCGGCCATGCTAAAATACCTATCAACAGAACGCCGATAGTGGCAGCGGCGGCGATTCTCAACTTCATTGGCCAGGACAATTCCATATTTTAACTTCCTTAATTTTGCAGACGGTAAAGTACCATCAAAACTTATGCAGGTCAATAACATAATAGCTATACCTGGAGGTGTCCAGGCAACATCCCAGATTCTATCACGAAACAAATTGACAATTTAACACAGATTTGGTAGAATCATATAATCAGAAGCATTAACGGAGTTGAAAATCGTTCATACGGTGAATTCCAACCAGTTTATCTATCGGAGAGGTCAAAAATGGAAAAAGTGGATACTATTGTTGTTACGCTTTTGCTCCTTTCGATTTCTATCTGCGCAGATATTTCCCAGGCAAATGATTACGGTGCAGTGGTCATAGATGGACCATGGACCAGCCTTCCTGCAGGTGCAAGTCCCGATCTGGCTTTCGACAGTGACTGGAGTGCTCTCACTCTGCGATCCGATTTAACCAATTTTGAATTTTTATTAAGCCCCCATCCAAACAAAGCAATGTCTCCAAACATAGTAAGAGACATAGCCGGTTATAATGGTCTACTATACCTAAGCTACGGAGATATAGCAGTAAATTTTGGCCCTGTTGATATTGTCAGCTACGATCCACTCACCGGGAAGCTGATTCGCGAGATGCTCTGTGTTCCGGAAGACCGTGTAGAGGGATGGTATGCCTCTGCAACTGGTAGATTTTATGTCGCGGGAAATGATGCCAGGGAAAGCTGGACGTTTGGCAATTTTTTCGTCAATGATGGTCTCGGTTGGCAAAAGAAACGCACGATTTATAATGGAGTGCACGTAGATGAAGTAGTTGAATTCAAAGGACATTTATTTACACAAAAAAACGTCGATCAACCACCCCTTTTTGATTATCCATATTTACTTGTCTCCGACAACCAGGGTGCCAGTTGGTCATACGAGCAGATCGACCCTGGGCCTCTCGACAACACACCACCTTATTCCTCAGCAGTGGTAAGTGGTTTCGAAATAGTGACACAACAAATCCACGATGGATCCACCCGTGAAGTTGAATACCTTTACACTACTTTCGTGTGGAACCAGGCCGGAGAGGGCAAAGTTTCGAGGCTCTATCGCTTCGATGGTCAGAATTGGGAACGCGTCAGGATTTATACACCAAGTGGTGAGCCAAGAGGCAACATATCTATATTAGGAGCCTTCAAAGGCCAGCTCCTTGTCTTTTTTTCCACTGGTTCTGGAAATCATATATATGCTCTGGATAGTCTGACACAAAAGGAATTGCCATTCTTGAAAAAAAGGTTCGAGTTGGGATCACCTGGACAAATGTTCCGTTATGCAGAGTATGATGGCTGGCTTTATTGTATATTACGCGACCAAAATACATACCGTGCAATGAATGTTTCTCCCCGTAGATACATCTTGTATCGGACGCAAGATCTAATAAATTGGGAGACAATTGGCCCGCTTTTTCTTCCACCCGGTGCTAATCCTTGCACTCTCGGCTTTGTCCACAGTCGGTTATATGTTGGCGCTGCAAATAAGTTTCTGGGTTATGAGCCAGACTACGTTGAATCACGTCAGTGTTATGTTTATACAATCCACAATTCTACCCTGCAATGGGATGCAGAGATACCGATTGGCTCAAGCGTAAGTTTAAAGATTCGCACTTCGTCCCCAAAAAAAATCCCCGACGATCTCCCCTGGGTAGGTCCCGATGGCACAGAGAATACAGCGTTTACTTCTTCCGGGCAACTACTGCACTCCGAGCATAACGGCGACGACGTTCTACAGGTCGCCATCTATAAAACCCCCAACAACGATGGTGAATACCCACATGTCAGAAGTGTGACTCTAAACTCCCCTGATGGTTCAGTCAGTTTAGCTGTAGATGAAGGGGCGGGCTTGTACACTGCTGTCAATGCAACGGATCCCAACGGTGCCGAATATGTATCTCAGGTTTTCGCATTGCAGGAACCTATTGCAGGCGGTAATCTATTTTATGATAGTGCTACGCCCGACCAAACCAGTTTGAACTTTCAAGTGCGCTCCAGCTTGACTGAAACTCAGTTGATGGAGCATCCTTTTATTGGGCCGGATGGTACCTCAAACACATTCTATCAATCTACTGGCCAAGCACTCTGGAGCGGACACGATGGTGATACCTGTATACAATACCGAGCTATCTTTGCTTCATCTGAGCCTACCCTAGCCCCTTTCTTACGTAAAGTTGTTCTTATAACGCAGAGGAATAAGCTGGATCACTTCGATATTCAGTCGGATAGCCCCAACACCTGGACAGCAGGTCGATTTTATCCAATAACAATAGAAGCCCGATCAGCGGATGGCACGCTTGTTCTCATTGAAGGTCGAGTTTCACTGTCAGCTATAGCCGCAGATGTAGGTGAATCAGTACCCATTCAGCCAAAAGAAATCAGCTTAGTTAACGGAATTGGAACCTTGAATGTATTACTACAACGGGCCAATCCAACTCAGATTTGTGTAGAACTGGCTGATATAAAAAGTTGGAGTACGCCTATTAACGTACAACCTGACGAAGCACATTCCATCTCGGTGACCAGTAGTTTGGAAGAGCCAGTCCCCAACTGGTCGCCCGTCGGCCAAGCGAGTCAACCGTTCACTCTATCGTTGACAGTACTGGATCGTTATCGCAATCCTGTTACAGAATACACGGGGACTGTTCGATGCGAACGCTGGAGTTGGCAATCTGAGGATCAATTAATTCCTTCCTATATATTTCAGCCCGGTGATAACGGTTTCCACGAGTTCATTTCCGGAGTCATTATTGATCAGACCGGAGAGTGGAATTTGGTATGTTACGATGAAACCACACCGCAAATATCAGGGGCATTAACTGTCAACATCCAGTAAAACGTAGAAAAATAGACTTTTTTCTTCATCTATAACTATACGGGTGTTGGTTAATTTTTAGGCTTGACTGTTTAGCTTTTTTCATAAACAATTAATTATGTCAGTAAATACATGTTAAAGTGTATTGAGATATAGTCTAACCAGACGATAGAAAAAGAAGGAATAGAAAATTATAACCTGAGCTTAAGCTTCTGACCGACTATGCCCAGGAGACAGTATGACCTCGCGTTAAAGACGGAGGTAAATATTAATGGATTATTAAGGGCGAGGTGAGCTGTGGAACAGTCAGATATTAAAAGTCATAGCGTATTAAAATCGGACTCTCAGACGGTCTTGAACGGCCATGTAAAGGACTTTGCTGTAGATTCCGACAAGATGATGGACCTGGCAGGTGTAAGATTTCATTTCATTGGGGCCGGCGGTATCGGAATGAGCGGGCTGGCGCAGCTTCTAATGAAAAACGAAGCAATTGTAGCCGGATCGGACCAGATGCCGAGCGAAGTTGTAAACAGTCTTTGCCGGATGGGCGCCGACATCAAAGTCGGCCATCGTGTCGAGAATCTCAGCGCTGAAACCGACGCCGTCGTTATCTCAGCCGCTATTAAAGATGACAATCCGGAGCTGAGCGAGGCATGCGAACGGGGATACAGGATCTATAAATACGCCGATATGCTGGGTGAGTTGATGAACCGCTATGAAGGTATCGCAATCAGCGGCACTCACGGCAAAAGCACGACAAGCGGGTGGCTAATTCATCTGCTAAAACAAGCCGGCATGGATACGAACTTTATCATAGGAGCCAAAATCGGCCAATTAGGCACATCTTCCGGCGCCGCTGACAGCAAGTACTTCATGGCCGAGGCCTGCGAATACGACAGGAGCTTCCTGAACCTCAAGCCGAAAATAGCCTGTATACTCAATGTCGAGCAGGACCACCTGGATTACTATAAGGACGAAGATGAGATAGTCGAGGCGTTCGGTGAATTCGCGCTCGGCACCAAACCGGGCGGCATTGTCATTGCCAATGGCCAGGATGCGAATGTAGCGAAGATTATCCAGCGGCTGGGAACAGGTTTGCGATGTGAGACCTTCGGACTTGAGAATAATTGTAATTTTTATGCCGAGAATATCGCGCTGAATGACGGGCTTTATGCTTTCGACGTATATTATAATAACAAATTGCTGGGAGGGACGAAAATCTCGCTGCCCGGCAAGCACAATATTCTAAATGCACTGGCGGTCATCGCTATGGCGATAAACGTCGGGCTGGAACCCGAACGAGTACTTGAATTGCTGCCAGGCTTTACCGGTATCGAACGCCGGCTGATGCTCAAGGGCCGGTTCGGCCAAATTACAGTCCTCGACGACTACGCCCACCATCCGACGGAAATCAGGGCGTCGCTCGCGGCAATACGGCAGAGGTATCCTTCGAAACAAATCTGGTGCATTTTTCAGCCGCATCAGTACAGCAGAACAAGATTTTTGCTTGATGATTTTGCCGAAAGCTTTAAGCT
>CAZTDF010000039.1:22952-27756 GCA_964612465.1 uncultured Pirellulales bacterium | reverse complement strand
TGCCCTTGTCCTGCATCAGCTTCGCCAGACACGAAGAGAATATCCCCTTGCCCAGCCCGCTCATCACCGTGCCCACAACGAACACGTAGCGGCACTTGCCCTTTTTATACCCCTTAGGCACCGGCGAGAAATACTCGCTCTCGGTCGAAATATCACTAACAGATGCTAAAAGGTCTTTTTCTTTATTCATTTGTCCCCTTCTTTACAGTAGGGTGGGGCTTGCCCCACCATTATCGAATCGGTGGGCCAAGGCCCACCCTACTTTTTCATTACATACGCCTTTTTTATTTAGGTTTCCATTGCATGGCAAAGTTCGGAATATCATCTTCTGTACCGTATAATCCGTCATGGCCGGCTGAAAGCAGAATATATGTGTCCGCCCTGTTTGGTTTCATCTCAGCAACTTTGTAATCTCTGGTCATTTCATAGAATATCTTAGGATCTTCATAGAGTGGATGATTTTGCCCCGGCTTACCTGGAACTCCAAGAGCAAGCAGAGCATGATTATCTTTATAATCGTAGATGTTATCAATATTATTCGGATCATTTACATCGTGAGCCGTTTTGGATGTATCAGCTTTATAATATAGTATCGGCATACCGATCTTCTTGTGCTTGCCTTTGAGTTTGATATGCTCGAAAACATCGCAACACACACAGTTGTTTCCATCAAAAGGACTGACATTCTCATATAAATCTTTCAAGCGATATGAGTTTGCGACTTCGACCGGCAGATATGGTCCCTTTCTGTCCTCCCGAGTGTTGGGGTCGTATAGCGAGGCATCCGATTCATCCAAGCCATCTGCCTTGAATTTGGAAACCGGGTGAAATCCCCGCAAGTCATGGCCCATCATAGCTTCGTAAAGTTTCATCGTGCCGCAATATTGCCGACCTTCTTCATCCTTTGCACCTGATGGTGGATAGTAACCGAAATCATTTTTGAAAAGTTCGAGGGCACAATCGATGCTACGGAATTGAGTTTTTTGAATTATCTCAAACGCGTATAAACGACGCGGATTAGATTCATCTCGTATCATTAGAAATGTGAAAAAAAGGAAAATTAGAAAAATAAGCAAAATAATCTCTGTGAGAGTAAAGCCTCTCCCTGTAAAGCGTTGTAGGGTGGGACTCTGCCCCACCATGTTGTCTCGGTGGGCCAAGGCCCACCCTACGAATTTGGTACTCATTTCTCTATCCCCCCATTATAGCGTTTTACGAACTCGGCGTATTGCTCCGGCGTGTCTATCCCATCGCAGGTGTGTTTTACTTTGCCGACCAGAATACTAAAGCCGTTTTCGATTGCTCGCAATTGTTCGAGTTTTTCTATTTTTTCCAGCGGCGTTTGCGGCAGAGCGGTAATTTCCAGCAGGAATTTCTTGCGGTAGGCGTAAATTCCGATGTGCCGCAGGTATTGTTTCACGTCTCCGACGCCGGATTTTTCTCTATCGTACGGAATCGGGCAGCGCGAAAAATAAATCGCCCTATTATCGCAACCAATTATTGCCTTTACGATGTTCGGATCGGAGACCTGCCCGGCGTTTTGAAACTCCGCCGCGAGTGTGGCCATTGGGCAATCGGGATTGTCCATCAGCATCTTGGCGAGATAATCGATGTTAGCGGGATCGATTTCCGGCTCATCGCCCTGGAGGTTCACGATAATTTCAACGTCCATATCGGCTACGGCCTCGGCGATACGGTCAGTGCCGCTCTGATGATCGGGGGAAGTCAGAACACATTCGGCTCCGAAAGTCTTCGCTGCGGCAACGACTTTTTCGTCGTCGGCGGCGATGATTACTTTTTCCGGCAGCTTAGCCAGGCAGGCCCGTTCGTACGTGTGCTGAATGAGGAATTTTCCCGTATCTTTAGCGAGAACTTTACCTGCGAACCGGGTGGAACTGAAACGTGCCGGAATAACAGCAATAACCTTCATTTTTATTCAGCCTTTATTATACAAAGTCTCTTCGCCGGGCAAGTTACACGCATTCAGGGATCTCAATCGCCGCGATGCCTGTGCAGCTTCGAAATTCCAACTGGGCTCTTATCGTAACCGGAAATAAAAAGTCTGTCAATAAAGCTCATCAGAAATTTTCGCTTTTTGCACGAGGCTCTTATGAAATTCGCACGTAGCACGTCGTAAAAGTCATTTTGGCAGCGGTATAAATTTCCACAACAATGCCAAACCGAATATACTTTATTGACGATTCGGTGTTAAACCTATATCATTATCGTCAAAATGAAATTTCAGGAGTCATAATTATGAAAAAGGTTATAGCAGCAATCGTTCTTGTCGCCCTGGTCGTTGTATTCGCATCAGTCGGCTGCAAGCAGAAGAAGGCGGAAAGCGCCAATACGTACCGTATTGCGGTGATTCCAAAGGGCACAACTCATATTTTCTGGAAATCGATTCACGCCGGCGCGGTCAAGGCCGCAGAGGAATTGAAAGCCGCCGGCGTAAACGTGGAAATTATCTGGAAAGGTCCGCTCAAGGAGGATGACAGGGAATCGCAAATCCGGGTCGTAGAGGATCTTGTAACACGCGGCGTATCCGGAATCGTGCTGGCACCGCTGGATGATGCCGCGCTGCGAATGCCTGTAAAAGACGCAGTCGACAACGGCATTCCCGTCGTGATTATCGACAGCGGGCTCAAAAGCGACGATTACACCAGTTTTGTCGCTACGGATAATTATATCGGCGGCACAAAAGGCGGCGAGCAACTGGCGAAAATCCTGGGCGGCAAAGGCAAAGTCATCATGCTGCGATACCAGGAAGGCTCGGCCAGCACGATGAACCGCGAGCAGGGTTTTCTGGACGTCCTGAAAGAGAAATATCCTGACATTGAGGTAGTCAGCGCGAACCAGTACGGCGGGGCAACCACCGAGAGCGCCTACGAGGCCAGCGAGAATCTGCTGGCGCCGCTGCGGACTGCCGACGGTGGGCTTACAATCGACGGCATCTTCTGCCCGAACGAATCAACGGCCTTTGCCATGCTGCGGGCACTCGAAGACAGCGACCTGGCGGGTAAAGTCACATACGTCGGCTTCGACAGCTCGGACCGGCTGGTCATGGGACTGCGGAGCGGCAAAATTCACGGACTTGTGCTCCAGGATCCGATTAATATGGGTTACCTGGGCGTTAAAACCGTCGTGGCGCACTTGCAGGGTCAGAAGGTGGAAAAACGAATTGACACCGGTTCGGCGGTAGCCACTCCGGAAAACATGGACGAGCCAAAGATGAAGAATCTGTTGGAGCCGGATTTCAAAAAATGGCTGAACGAATAAACTCACAGTCCGGCGATCCGGCCGGAGCGACCCGGCTCCAGATGCAGGGAGTTTCCAAGCGCTTCGGGGCAACAATTGCGCTGGAAGATGTGAGCATCAAGGTCGCCGCAGGCGAGGTGCTCGCGCTGGTGGGTGAGAATGGGGCGGGCAAAAGCACGCTGATGAAGGTCTGCTCGGGAGCGATCAAACCGGATGCGGGCCAGATGCGGCTGGACGGCGAGCCGTACCGGCCGGGCAATCCCCTCGAAGCCCGCCGGGCCAGCGTGGCCATGATCTACCAGGAACTTTCGCTGACGCCGCACATGAGCGTTCAGGAAAATATCATGCTGGGCATGGAGCCGTCGAAGCTGGGCGTGATACTGGCCAAGCAGGTCCGGCAGCGAGCCATCGAAGCGATTAAGGAATTCGACAATCCTGAATTGACGCCGGACGCTCGCGTCAGCAAACTTTCAGTCGGCTCGCAGCAGTTAGTGGAGATTGCAAGGGCTTTGGCGATAGGCTGCAACGTCCTGGTACTGGACGAGCCGACCAGCAGTTTAACTCAGCAGGACGTCGAGCGATTATTCGAAATAATAAAGCGGCTTCAAATACAGGGCAAGGCCATCGTTTATATCTCACATTTTATCGAAGAAGTCAAACGCGTCGCCGACAGGGTAACAGTTTTGCGGGACGGCAGAGTAGTCGGCAGTAACGACGTAGCGGCGATTTCCACAGACGAGATCGTCTCGCTTATGGTCGGCAGGCAGGTCGATGAGCTTTATCCACGCTCCGAACGGCAGGCAGGTGAAGTCGTGCTGGAAATAGAAAATCTTGCCGGCCCGGAAAATCCGAAATCCGCGAGCCTGACGCTAAGGCGGGGCGAGGTCTTAGGTATTGCCGGTCTGGTTGGAGCAGGTCGAACCGAGTTTCTGCGGTGCCTGTTCGGCTTGGAGCAGGTCAAAAAGGGCCGGATTAAACTCGGCGTTTACACAGGCCCGGCATCGCCGCACCGGCGCTGGATGCAGGGCGCCGGCCTTCTTAGCGAGGACCGCAAGGAAGAAGGCCTGGCACTGTCTCTGAGCGTTGCCGACAATGTCACGCTCTCCAAGCTCAAGGGCTTCGGCCCGCTGGGCCTGGTCTTGCCGGGCCGGCAGGACAAAGCAACCCAGCAATGGCTTGAAGCATTGGATATCCGCTGCCGGGGGCCGCGACAATCGGTTTTATCGCTGTCGGGCGGCAATCAGCAGAAAGTTGCTCTGGCACGTTTGCTCCAGCACGATGTGGATATACTGCTGTTGGACGAGCCGACGCGGGGCATCGACGTCGCGGCCAAGGCACTGGTTTACAAGCTAATCAATGCCCTGGCAACCGGCTCGCCCGCCGAAGGTAAGCCGCCCAAGGCGGTGCTTATGGTCAGCAGCTATCTGCCCGAGCTGATGGGCGTGTGCGACCGGGTGGCGGTTATGTGCCGCGGAAGGCTCGGACCGACATACCGCATCGACGAAGTAAACGAGCACGATCTCATGTTAGAGGCAACTGGTCAGGA
>CAZTDF010000039.1:19934-22852 GCA_964612465.1 uncultured Pirellulales bacterium | reverse complement strand
CAACTGGCGCGGCTGGCTCAATACGCTCAGTCCCGTCATAGCTTTGTTCGTGGTGTTCGAGTTATTTGTGCTGATTGCGCCGTCCAGCTTCGCCACTGCGCGGAATATGGAAATGATCGCCCGGCAGACGGCAATCGTCGGCATCGCGGCTCTCGGAATGACACTTGTGATAATCTCCGGCGGGATCGATCTGTCCGTAGGCTCAATCGTCGCTTTGAGCACGGTCGTAATCGCCTGGCTTCTGCAGAGCGCCGGAGCCGGTCCACTAACCGCGGCCGTAGGGGGCGTAGCCGCGGCGGCGTTTTTCGGGCTTCTCAGCGGCGTTTTAATTACCCGGCTGCGGGTCGTGCCGTTTATCGTAACATTGGGGATGATGCTGGTCGTTCGCGGAGCGGCCAAGGGCATCGGACGCGAGCAGAAAATAGATGTGGACCCGGCACAGCTCAAATGGCTCGATGAGCTGCTGGCCTCGGTGCCGGCCGAGCGGAGCTGGATGCTCCTGCCGCCCGGCGTCTGGATGATGATTTTTCTGGCAATAGGGATGGCCGCCCTGCTGAGATATACCCGCCTGGGCCGGCACACGTTCGCGATCGGCTCGAACGAGCAGACAGCCAGGCTGTGCGGCGTGTCCGTCGAGCGCGTCAAGGTACTCGTCTACACTTTGTGCGGGGCCTTTGCCGGACTGGCCGGACTGATGCAGTTCTCCCGGCTGACGGTTGGCGATCCGACCGTCGCCGTGGGATTGGAGCTAAACGTAATCGCCGCGGTAGTCATCGGCGGCGGCAGCCTGGCCGGCGGCGAAGGCTCGATACTCGGAACTCTTGTCGGCGCGCTGATTATGACCATTATCGCTTCAGGCTGTACGCAAATAGGCTACTCAAACTGGGTCCAGGAAATTATCACCGGCGCGATTATCGTCATAGCCGTGGCACTCGACCGCTTGCGACATCGACGAACAGCATAAAAAAGCGTTAAGATTAAAGTTTTAAGCTTAAAGTTTGTTTTTTCACCAACACTTCAGCACTCTCAAGCATTATACTGATAGATGGGCCAGCGCCGAAACGGATCGGATGTAAACAAGTGAATCAGATAATCGCGGATTTTGTGGTAGAGATGGACCATGCAACCAACGAATGGTTACCAGAATCAAACTTGATGGAAGTCTTTTCTGCCGAGCTTTGGCGTCTCAAGCGGATTATCGCCGGCATGGGATTGAGCGCTTCGGATGGCGATGATGTCCTGCAGGACGTGTCCATCCGGGCGCTGAAGCAGTGTAGGGGTGGTTCGCGAACCGCCGTGTCGAGGGCGTCCCGCCCTCGATCGCGGGCAGGATGCCCGCGACACGAAGAAAGCGTTAAGTGGTTAATAAAGGTCACAGTCAACAGATGCTTAATGGAACACCGGCGCCGGCGAACTTTCCGAAGGCATGCCAGTGAAATACTGAAACGAAGGCTGGAAACCAAAAAAGCCTCAAAACCGGCAGTCGAAAATGCAATTGTCACCGAGGAGCTTGAGATTGTGCGAGAGAATTTGCAAAAACTGGATGATTCTTTGCTGGCGCCGATGGTATTGCGATATTTCTGCGACCTGAATTCAAAAGAGGTCGGCGAAATACTGGCTCTAAGCCCATCTACAGTACGAAGCCGTCTGCGAGAAGCAAGGATGATTATTGCTAAGCGATTATTAGAACGAGGTGTCGAACCGTAATGGAAGAGTCTTGTAAAGATATTGAACAGATGCTCGTAGATTATGCTGACGGCCAGTTATCACCGAGTGATTCGAGTAAAGTGGGTGAGCATTTGACCAAATGTAAGGAATGTCGAAAGGTACTGGATACTCTGCAAAAATCGCTTGAGCTTGCCGGCGTCATCTGGGCCGATGGTCTGGCGGAAACCGAAAGCATTCGTATCCCAGCAGCTAAAACCAGAAAAATACGCTGGCCACAATATGCCGCAATAGCAGCGAGTATTTTGGTTTTGGCAACAGCCTCTGTTGTATGGCATACGGTCGTAAGGCCAAAAGAAAGCAAGCTAACGTTTGCGGAGATCGAACGTAAGATAACCGAATCGGGCAGTGCCGCTCGATTGTTAGCCGCAGCAGAACTGCTCAGCGAAGATCCTGGGGCCGAAACTATCGTAAAACAGCAATACCAGCATATTGTTGAGACATATCCGGAAACGGCCGCAGCAACCAAAGCAAAATTGCGAATAAGATAACCTATAGAAAGGAGATTTGAAAATGATCTACTCAAGAAAATGCCAATTCGTGCTGGCCCTAATTTCGATCTGCATTTTTTCACCCATACTGATTGCCAGGTCCAGCGAGGACGAAACTAAACTGAAATTCGAAATCGATAACAAGAGGTCGCAGCTATGGTTAAGTGGCCGTCCGAATACACGCGGAAAAGGCCCTGTTAAACCCACACACGTAGCCGTACTCCATATACGACGGCCACATGGAGACATGCCAGGCAGTCACGAGGGTATATTGGAAATCCTGAAGACCTCTGCAGGTCAAACCCTATCACAGCAGCAGCGAAAATTCCTAAGCGCTTCGGACGCCATTACCTGGTGGGGCATCGAAGAGATCAAGAACCACGATACAGTCTTTCTTTACGCAGTAAGTGAAGAAGATGCGAAAAAGACGGTCCAGGCTTATCTTGAGATTCCAACGAACGAAATTAATGCAAGAATACAGGAGTACGGAAAATATATAAAAGATAGAAAGGAAGAAATAGTCGAAATAAAGAAAGCCCTGCCCGAAAAACAAAAACAGGCCGATGAGATGGAGCCAAAGTACATGGAAATCAAGAACACTCGCTATTCCTCGCTCTCTGATGATGAAGCGTATGAAAAGGCAAAAGAGACCATGCTTGAGATGGATAAGATGCTGGATATACTGGAAATCGAGCTTGCAGG
>CAZTDF010000039.1:12012-19834 GCA_964612465.1 uncultured Pirellulales bacterium | reverse complement strand
AGACCATGCTTGAGATGGATAAGATGCTGGATATACTGGAAATCGAGCTTGCAGGAATACGGGAGAAGATGGCGGTAATCAATGAATATCTCAAAACTCCTCAAAACGCACAAGACTGGGCGCGACGCAATAAAATGCCCGATGGAATGATCTCGAAGCTGGATCAAATGTTCATTGAACAAACGATTGAGCTAAAAAGCACGGAGGCCCGGGAACAAGCTGCTATTAAGATTCGCGAACGGGATAAAGCTTTTGCCGATTTGTTTATAGAATGGAAAAATTTGGGAGGGGAAGTATATAAATTAAAAGCCAACCTTGAAAACGCTGAAAAACGAGTGCTGGAAGGAGAGGAAATGCTAACCAATCCAAGCCCGGGGTGGCTGCCACCGGAAATATATCAGGACAAGGTGACGATTTATCCGGTGATAATTAAGTGAGCTTAAGTTGCATTTTCCAACTAAACGTTCAAAGCAACATGAGGGCTGCTTAACAAAGTGAATACTCTACGACACCAGCCACTTGTTCGTCGTGCCTATACTCTTCAAACATTTGGCCACAATTGACCGTTAAGGTCCCTTGAAGTGCGCCATCCAGGGTGCTTCGGTCTCCCAGTTGGGCAACTGTGCCGACAGGCTGAAATTTTTGGCCCATCGCAAACGCCATAATTCTTTGAGCCAGATTTTTCTGGCCGAATAGTCCAAAAAGACGCCGTTAATACCTTGATCGTGCCGATTGATGCAGAACCGGTTCATGGAATCCACGTGTGGATCGAACCGCTCGCCGTCATAGCTGGGTGGGGTATCGTCATTTTCCGGCCCGCCACACCAGAACCAGCAATCCAGAAACAGGGGAATGGAAGCGTTATTTTTTACGTTGACCGTACCCCAGTAGTCCTTGGCCGACTGGTTGTAAAGCGGATCCTCGGCAGCCCTATAGACCCAGTGGTTAATCCCATAGCTGCCCCACGTACCGGCGGGTTCTTCCACACCGTCCGGCCGCGAGCCGGTCACACCGATCTTGCCCCAGGCCGTAAATGCGTCACCGCCTACGCCAAGTGTGCCGGTGCCCCCGGGCGGATAAATCGGATTCTTAATCTTAGTCGCCATTGGACAGCAGCGTATCTTGGCATCGCGATAATAGTAGTCGTACAACACATTGATCCAACGCCCTGTACCGCCTGTGCGCTTGGGGAAGAAACCATTGTTATCGTCCGTGTACATCGCAAAGATTGTTCCCCACTGTTTGAGATTTGACTGGCAGATCACTGTTTTTGCCTGCTTCTTCACTCGTTGCAGTGCGGGCATCAAAATCGCCATCAGCAATGCGATAATCGCGATGACTACCAGCAGCTCGATTAGCGTAAATCCATCTCTTTCGCGTATCATTTCAGCCTTTCCTTTCAGCAGGTCAGGATTTTTTATTTAACTTCATAAGCGGGGCTCCTTCACACATGAAGTCTAATGATATCACAATCTCATTGAGATCGCAACAATTATCCGGTAAATCCAAGTAAGTTATCTCACAAAAACACGAAAAAGCGAACACATATGTTAAGA
Organism: uncultured Pirellulales bacterium; assembly: GCA_964612465.1. Lineage (GTDB taxonomy): Bacteria > Planctomycetota > Phycisphaerae > Sedimentisphaerales > Anaerobacaceae > JAFGPJ01. The sequence goes on along the minus strand of CAZTDF010000039.1, from coordinate 18,278 downwards.
AGCCGCTTTTTCCTAATATTTTAGCACACCGTGGCCATTGCCCTCTGTTCCGGAACCCGGTTTTCAACAATGTAAGACATTATCCCGGCTTCGATTCTATTTGAATTGCTATGGTTATTTCTTAAAATACGAGAATGATTGTCGGCGTTATGACAGCACATTTATCTTTGATTGGCGCCACTTCGCTCAAGGGCAAGCGGAGCATTGTCAAGAGCGTGATCGGCCGGCTCAAGAGCCGGTTCAATATCTCGATCTCGGAAGTAGGTCGTCAGGACAGCAAGAGCATCGCGGTTATCGGCATTGCAATAGTCAGCAACGAGGCCCAGTTCATAGACCGCCAGTTCGATGCGATTCTTGACTTCATGCGCAATGACGGACGTTTCTTCCTCGGCCAGGTCGAACGCGAAACCTTCTAAACAAATTAAAGTGCCTAAAGTGAACTAAAGTGAGCTAAAGTGTATAAGCGTCGCTTACCACCTTAGGCACTTTTAACTTTAGGCATTTTAGGCACTTTTTTCCTTACAGAATCGTATCGACGATAAATCTTGCGCCGAGAAAGATATCGAGGGCCATTGTTGCATAAAGCAGGATCTGCCGAACCGGGTGAATCCGCAATTTCGCACGCGCGATAACGAAAAGCATCCCAATGGCGAGAGCTCCGAGTATGTACATCTTCGCAGTCTCGGTCAGCAGTCTGGCGTATCCATCGGCGAGTCCGGCTACGACCTGAAAATACTTTGTCGCGAAAAGCAAAGTGACAATAGCAAAGATGCCCGGGATAATTGCAGCCAATAGAACCGGTTTTCTATCAGCCGGGCCGGCACTGATTAGTCCTTGTATCCCGGCACCGATAAGGACCGAGCAGCACAGCGTGCTTATAGCAGGGAAGATAATCGGGCTGATCTGACCGAATGAATCACAAAATGATAATATCGTAGCAATGGCAAAGATAATGACGATGCCGAATCGCCGAACAGCCAGACCTTTGAGAAACTTTCCCCTCTGCAAAATACCGCCCTTACCCATACATTTCAAGGGAGCTGCGAACATGCAAAATCCCATAACCAGCGCGGCAATCGGAACATGATAAAAGCCGATTAAAGTCATGCTGCGTTTAGCAGCAACCAGCGGAGCCAACAAGCCAGCCAGGTCATTAGCCCGGAGTTTGAGCGTGATTGGAATCGGGTCTAAGCCATAGCGGGTGGAGATCTGGAAGAACAGCACGATCGCCACAAAAGGCAAAAGCGAAAGCAGGATACGCAACGGCTTCCATCTGCCTTCCGGGCCAAATACGGCTGGACAAAACAGCCATGGTATAGCAGCAACCAAAAAGCCAGCCGTCGGGTGAAATTTTGCTAATCCAAGCGCAAATGGCCCAAAGCCGTAAATGGCTCCGGCAAAAAACGACTCGGGGAACCCGGCCACCCAGCGGCGACTGAGAACATAAGTACCCAGGGATGCCAGACAGATATTTGCTACGAACAGGTCCTGCAAACGCAGTGAACCGAAGCCATTGAAATACGGCCGATACAAATAAACGGCAAAAGCCGTATAAACAACCGCCGCTACGGCAAACCTCGTGTACTTTTTTGTCATTTCAGAATTACTCTGCCGGTTCCGGTGGTTATCCTGCCTATCCTGTAAACCTGCTCGCCGGATCGCGCCAGCTTCCGGGCGATCGAATCGGCGAAATCCTCAGCCACGACCAGCACAAATCCTATCCCCATATTAAAGACCCGGTACATTTCCTCTTCTTCGACAGGGCCCGTGTTTTGCAGAAACGTAAAAATCTTATGCCTCGGCCAACTCGATTTTTTTATGACCGCGTTGCAGTCTTTCGGCAACACCCGCGGAATATTGCCCGGCAGGCCGCCGCCGGTAATGTGTGCCATCCCGTGGACGATTCGTTTGACTTTGTACTGCGAGAGCAATTTCACAATCGGCCGAACATAGATCCGCGTGGGCGTAAGTAAAACATCTCCCAGCACAGCGCCGCCGAGTTCATCCGGCACGTCGGCCATCTTAAGCTTTGCCTGCTTGAAACAAATGTTGCGAGCGAGCGTATATCCGTTGCTGTGCAGGCCGCTGGAAGCAAGGCCGAGAATCACGTCGCCACTTCTGATGGTTTGACCCGTGACGATTTTTCTTCGCTCAATCACTCCAACTGCGAAGCCGGCCATATCGAAATCATCCGGGGCATAAGTATCGGGCATCTCAGCGGTTTCTCCGCCGATCAGAGCACAGTCCGCTGCTTTACAACCGGCTGCGACACCTTTGACCAGCTCGGCGACGATTTTCGGCTCCAGCTTGTGAACCGCCAGATAGTCCAGAAAGAACAATGGCTCGGCCCCCTGCACGAGCATATCATTGACGCTCATAGCCACCAGATCGATGCCGACGGTATCGAATTTCTTTATCTGGCCTGCTAATTGGACCTTGCTGCCCACGCCATCGGTGCAGGCTACCAGAACCGGATTCTTGTAATTTCTCTTGAAGAGTTTCTCGTCGTAGTCCAGCCGGAACATCCCCGCGAAGGCATTATGCGATTGAATTACCCGAGGCCCGAATGTGCTGGCAACGGCCGACTGGATTTGCCGAACCATCACGTCGTTGGCATCAATATTCACCCCGGATTCTTCGTAACTGATATATTTGCTCATGGCTACAAAACCATTCAATTTCCGTTTTTACGATCGGAAGAAAAATTTAGCCCCCATCTATGTCGTCAAACATATTCTTCTGATACCGTTCCATCGTGAACTTGTTGACCGCCACATCGACCGGTATTCGATATTTGCCGCTCCAGCACGCGGTGCAGTAGTGGTCCGACGGCAGTACAGCACAGGACAGCATCCCCTCCAGCGACACATAGCCGACGCTGTCGACTCCGAGGAATTCCCTTATCTGCTCCAGATTGCGATTGTTCGCCAGCAGCTCTTCTTTAGTCGGGAAATCAACGCCGTAGAAGCACGGGAACCTGATCGGCGGACAGCTAACCCGCATGTGGATCTCTTTAGCCCCGGCCAGCCGCAACGCCATCATTTTGCCGCGCGTCGTCGTGCCGCGAACTATCGAATCGTCCACCACGACTATCCGTTTGCCTGCGACAACTTCGTTGACCACCGCCAGCTTTAGTTTCACTTCAAGCTCTCTGACCTTCTGATCCGGCGAAATAAAAGTCCGCCCCACGTAGTGACTTCTGACCAGACCCATATCGAACGGAATCCCGCTTTGTTCGGCGTATCCTATCGCCGCCGAGGTGCCGGAGTCCGGTACGGGAATCACCACGTCGGCGTCAACTGGGTGTTCGGATGCAAGCTGCCTGCCGACTTTCTTTCTGTACTCGTGCACATTCTCGCCGAAAAACGTGCTGTTCTGCTTGGCGAAATAAATATGCTCGAAGATACAATGGGCCGGCGTGACGGTGCCCGGCGTGACGAAGAATCTGCTGGAGATGCCGTTCTCATCCAGCCGCACTATCTCGCCCGGATCGACTTCACGCACGAACTTTGCCCCGACGGCATCCAGTGCACAAGTCTCGCTCACAACGACATACGCATCGGGCGGCCCGTTGTGCTCGGCCGGAATTTGCCCGATGCATAAAGGCCTTATCCCGAACGGGTCCCGCACTGCTTCGATATGGTCGGCAAAAAGAAACAGCAAACTGTACGCCCCCTGCAGGTGGTTCAGCACGTGCGCCAGAGGATCGGGGTGTCTAACGTGCGTCGGCTTGGCCAGCAGGTGCGTAATGATCTCGGTGTCGGCGGTGGACTTGAAGATGCTGCCGTACGCCTCGTATTCGTCCCGCAGCCTCGCGGCGTTAATTAGGTTGCCGTTATGTGCCACCGCCACCTGACCCTGAGAATACTCGGCCATAAGCGGCTGGCAGTTTACCGCCCTGCTGGCGCCGGATGTCGAATATCGAACGTGACCAATTGCGGTCCGCCCGGGCAATTTCTTAAAAATGTCCTGGCCGGCACGGAATACACGTCTGACCGTGCCCATACCCGCATAGCACTGCAAAGTCTTACCGTCGCTCGCTGCTATACCGGCCGATTCCTGGCCACGGTGCTGAAGGCTGTGCAGTCCGAAATACGTCTTTTGAACCGCCTCAGCGTCGCCAAATATACCAAACAAACCGCAATATTCTTTTTTCCCGGAAGCCATAAAGCGATTGTCGTTTATCGAAAGCCGTTTGTCAATTTGAAAACTGAAATCTGAAAATTAAACCACGTTATCCGTGCTCCGGATACATGAATTCAGGCACGCGCCGAACCTTGCCCTTGGCATTTACGCAGGCCAGAACGCTTCCGCCCTCGGCCAGGATTACGCCATCGCTGCAACGAGTCAGCTTATAGACATGCTCGACCTTGGCGGCCGAAACCGCCGAGCACGTAGTCTCCAGAAGGAGCTGCTCGTCATATTGCGCCGGCCGGCGAAACTTCATATTCAACTGGGCGACAACAAAGAACACGCCGGCCGCCTCAAGATCTTTATACGCCACGCCATTGGCTCGCAAAAGCTCCGTCCGTCCCATCTCGAACCATACCGGGTACACGCTGTGATGAACCACTCCCCCCTTATCCGTCTCGGCATAACGGGCCGCGATATTTATCGTATGGCTCGAAATTGTCATTCGTCGTGGAAAATCCATAAGCAAATAAAATATTAAATATTAAGATAACTGAATCTCACCCTTCGACTACGCTCAGAGTGAAGAAAAACTTCATGCCGAGCGAAGACGAGGCATTTCACTTTGATCTTTAACCTTTAATTTTCCTTATACCAGTATTTCTCTATTTCTTCGAGTGTCTTGCCCTTTGTCTCCGGCACGAATCGCCAGACGAAGACCAGCAGGCAAACGCAAAAAACGCCGTAAACCCAAAATGGAAAGCCGCGATGAAACCTCTCGATCAGCCATGAATTCTCATCCATCATCGTGAAAGTCTGCGTCACGATATAGTTCGACAGCCACAGAAAAACCGTAGCGACTCCCATTGCACGCCCGCGAATCCGCGTCGGGAATATCTCCGAAAGAATCACCCACGTCACAGGCCCGACCGAAAGGGCAAAGCAGGCGATATATCCGAGAATAAAAACCAGCAGCCACATACCCGTCGTCTGCTGCAGGTAGCCGGCAAAGCCCATCGCCGCCAGACAGATTCCCATCCCCGCCGAGCCGATCAGCATCAGAGGTTTTCGCCCGAGACGATCGACCGTCCAGATGGCAATTACCGTAAAAGTCATATTCACCGCTCCGACGATAACTTCCTTAAGCAGGGCGGCGTTCGTGCCCGAGCCCATCTTCTTGAAAATCTCCGCTCCGAAATACAAAAAGACATTGATGCCCGTCACCTGCTGCAGGACGGCCAGCACAATTCCAATCACGAGCACGATTCGCATCCCCGGCCTGAGCAACTGGGCCAGCGAGCCGCTTTCGTGAGCAATAGCATCCTTGATGGATTCAAATTCCCGCTGAGCGTGGGCCGGGCCGCCTACTCTTGAAAGCACCGCTAATGCCTTTTCGTGCCTGCCGTACTTTGTCAGCCATCGCGGGCTTTCGGGTACAAGGAAAAGCAGCGCCAGCAGCAGCAGTGCCGGCAGCGCTTCGGAGCCGAACATCCATCGCCAGCCGTATGAAACATTCCAGGCTTCCGTGCCCTGAAGAGCAATAAAATAATTCACAAGATACACAACGAGAAAGCCCGTCACGATCGCGAATTGATTGACCGAGACCATCCGTCCCCGGATTCGGGCGGGCGATATCTCGGCGATATACATCGGCGAGGTAATCGACGCGGCCCCGACTCCCACGCCGCCGATGATTCTGAAAATCACGAACATGGTGACATTCTTAGGCAGCGCCGTTCCGACCGCAGAGATAAAGAAAAGAATCGCCGCGACGATGAGCGTCCTTTTTCTGCCCAGCCAGTCGCTAAGCAGCCCGGCGATTGAAACCCCGATCGTGCAGCCTATCAACGCGCTGGCCGCCACCCAGCCTTTCTGAAAACTCGGGTCAAGGTTGAAATGGGTCTCCAGAAAACCGATTGCCCCTGCGATCACTCCCGTATCGTAGCCAAACAATAGCCCACCCAGGGCCGCTACAACGCAAACACGTGCCACATACAAACCACTTGCTTTTTCGTCGTTCGGCATTGTCACTCCGTTTGTCACTGAGGTTTATCAGCCTTCCTGCGAGCAGTTCTCCAGAGCGTATTTCAGCGCCCAGTCGATGAACGTCGCATGATTGTTGTTTTTGTAGCTGC